>NZ_FWWT01000017.1 GCF_900176035.1 Desulfonispora thiosulfatigenes DSM 11270
GTAATGGTGAAATTATTAGTTATGGTATTGCTAAGCGTCCTACGGCCAAGAGCGTAATGGATGCACTAGATAAGGCCATTAAAATAACCTCAGATTGTCCTTATCGCCGAACATTCCATTCAGATCAAGGATGGGCTTACCAGATGAGAGCATACTCTAACCGGCTTAAGGAAGAACGTATTTTTCAAAGTATGTCTAGAAAAGGTAACTGCTATGATAATTCCGTTATGGAGAACTTCTTTGGACTGCTTAAACAAGAGATTTACTATGGTGTCGTCTATTACAGCTATGAGGAATTGAAGTCGGAAATTGAACGATACATAAATTACTATAACGAAAAGAGAATTAAAGAGAAACTTGGATGGCTAAGTCCAGTGCAATACAGACTTAGTCTTCAGGCTGCATAAAAATAGCGAGGCAGCCGAAACTGTCTCGCTAATAAAGTCTAACTTTTAGGGGTCACCTCAAACTTTGTAGATGCCTTTTTTTAAGCTTTAAAATTATATATAGGCTTGATTATGTCTATTATATCTACAGTTTCAGTGATAGCATTAATTATATCTTTGATAGGCTTATAAGCAGCTGGGCTTTCATCTAAGGTTTTTTTATTAACCGAAGTAGAATATATACCCTTCATGGATTCCTTGAAATCATCAAGATTTAATCTTTGTTTTGCCTCAGTCCTACTTAAAAGTCTTCCAGCACCATGAGGAGCAGAATAGTTCCAGTCACGGTTTCCCTTACCTATTCCGAGTATAGAACCATCTTTCATATTTAAGGGTATCAAGACCTTTTCCCCTTCGTAAGCTGAGATAGCCCCTTTTCTAATGATATTATCTTTAAAGTTTATATAATTATGGATTGTTTGAAAATAGGAAAATTCATTTAAGTTTTTCTTAAATAAGTTTGACAGGATAATATTTGCCATTATTTCTCTATTAAAAACTGCATATTCTTGACATATTTTCATATCGTGAAGGTATTTTTCTCTGTATTGCCCAGTTAAATAACATAGGTTTTTGGGATAATGTGGTTTTAGACTACTACATAAATCAATAGCAAGGTTTTGATATAATCTAGCTACTTGTGTTCCTAAATTTCTACTTCCAGAATGAACTATTAAATATTTATGATTTTTGCTATCCACCCCAATCTCAATAAAATGGTTACCGCCACCAAGGCTACCTATACTTCTTTCCATTCTTCTGGTATCGTTTAATTCTCGAAATACATGTAATTCTTGTAGTTTGTCAAATTTATACTTTCTACTTTCATGAACATTTCTTCCAGACGGGATTTTATGAGATATTATCAAATCTAATTTTTGAAAGTCTATATCTACATCACCAAGTTCTACCGTAAGCATCCCGCAGCCAATATCAACTCCAACAATGTTTGGAATTACTTTATCCCCCATATCAGCAGTAAAACCAATCACACAACCCATGCCTTCGTGAACATCTGGCATTATTCTTACAGTTGAATCCTTGATAAAATCTTGATTTAAGAGGTCTAATATTTGAGATTTTGCTCCGTCTTCTAGATTATCAGAAAAAACTATAGCAGAACCGTATTCCCCTTTTAATTCCATACAAGCCACCTCAACTTATGTGTAAATTTTAATAGTTTAGATAATATTACCAAAAAGTATTAATATCTATTATAATTGATTAAGAGGAGTACTATAAAGGCTCATGAACATAAAATTACTTCATATTTTAAAGAAACATAAAAACCCTATCATAAAGCTGGTTTACCGAACTATAAACTATAAACTATGATCTATGAACTAAAAATTAAAATGGAGGGTCAAAAATGAAAAACCCAGAAGATATCTATAAAAAAAAGAAAGCCAAATATCTGGATTTATTAAAAGGGCAAAGTGCAAAAATTAATAAACTTAGTAGTTTAAGATTAATTATTGCTTTAGCTGGGATTGTAAATATCATGTTTTTATACATGACGAAAAACTACATCCCTATTAACTATATATTACCCATATATCTAGTATTATTTACATACTTGGTGGTTAGGCATAATAAGGTAAAGCGTGAGTATGAATATTCCTGTGCATTACATTCAATTAATGAGGATGCTCTCATCCGTTTAAAGGGAGATTGGAAGAGCTTTAAAGATACTGGTATAGAATTTAAGGATGATAGTCATAGTTTTTCCAGTGATCTTGATATTTTTGGGCAAGGTTCATTATTTCAATATATTAATACTACTACAACAGCTATGGGGCGGCAGACATTAAGTAAATATCTTACTCATCCCTGTGAAAGCAAGGATCAGATCATTACAAGGCAAGAAGCTATTAAGGAAGTAAGTACTAAATTAGATTGGCGCCAAAGCTTTATGACTGAAGGTATGATGATCTCAGAGAAATCTTATAAAAGAAAAAACAATTTGATTGAGGGTTTATACAAATTTGTGGAAACAAAAAATGAAAACTATACAAAACCATGGTTAATCTTTGGAGTTAGTCTACTCCCTGTAATCAGCATAATTTTCATTTTACTTTATTTAGTAAATATAGTTCCCTATCAAATTCCGTTATTAGCCTTAAGTATGCAAGCTTTTATATCTGTATTTAAGAATAAAGAAAGATCAAAAAATTTAAATTTAGTTTATACCTATAAAGAAAGAATTAAGGCATATAGTAAAATGTTATCGCAAATAGAAGGAGAAAACTTCAAGTCCGGTTACCTGTTAGAACTAAAAAATAAGTTAATAAATTCTGATAAGTCTACAGCATCCAAGCAGATAAAAAAACTGGAAAAGATTACAGATAATATTTCTAATCGAAGTAATTTAGCTTTTATAATAATCAATATCCTTATCCTTTGGGATTACCAATGTATGATTTCTTTAGAATTATGGAAGAAAAATTCAGGAGGTAAAATTAGGAATTGGCTAGAAACTATAGGAGAATTTGAGGCATTATCAAGCCTTTCTAATATTAGATATGACAACCCTAGCTGGTCCACTCCTATAATAGAAGATAAACCATACCATTTTACAGCAAAGGATCTAGGGCACCCTTTATTAGGGGAGTCCCGAGTATGCAATGACTTAAAAATTGACGATTTAACCAAGGTCTTATTAATCACAGGTTCGAATATGTCGGGCAAGAGCACATATTTAAGAACAGCAGGGATTAATCTAGTTTTGGCCTACGCTGGGGCGCCTGTCTGTGCTAAAGAATTCAACTGCAGCCTATTTAATATTTACACTTGTATGAGGGTAAGCGATAATCTTGAAAAGAATACATCCTCATTTTATGCTGAACTTCTTAGAATAAAAGAAATTGTAGATGCTTCTAAAAACCAGAACGTGTTTTTTCTATTAGATGAAGTCTTTAAAGGGACAAATTCACATGATAGACACGAAGGAGCCAAGATTTTAATCAAGAACTTACTAGAAAATAATGCAATAGGATTAGTATCAACTCATGACTTAGAATTAGAAGTACTAGAAAAAGAAAGTAATAAAAGGGTTAGAAATTACCATTTCGAAGAGTATTATAAAAATAATCAAATATATTTCGACTATAAATTAAAGCAGGGAATCTCCACAACTAGAAATGCTATGTATTTAATTAAAATGGTAGGGATTGATGGGTAATTTAAGGAAATGTAAATTGTTACTGATAAGGAGGTTTAAATGACGGTAAAGATCGAGAAGGTTTTGCATAATCATTCTTTGCGTTTTTTAATTGGGGGAGTTTTTTCATTAATGATTGCAATGGGTATAGGAAGATTTGCATATACTCCCATTCTCCCACTAATGCAAAATGATCTTTCGTTTTCGGATATAGTGGCGGGCTATCTCGCTTCTACTAATTACGCAGGATATTTCATTGGTGCAATTTTAGCAGGAAAGCTTCCTTTAAAAAAGCATAAAACATTTTATTTAAGGGCAAGTCTGTTAACCAGTATTTTAACGACGTTTGGAATGGGGATTTCTCACTCTTATCTTGTAATGCTTGTACTTCGTTTTATTTCAGGAATGGCAAGTGCGTTCATTTTTGTGTTAGCTTCTAGTATTGTATTAGATAAACTAGCTATTACAAGCAAAACTAATTGGTCAGGTTTTTTTTATGCAGGGGTTGGGCTTGGAATCTTTTGCTCGACACTTTTTATTCCAAGATTAAATCATTTATTTGGGTGGGAAGGTGTATGGATAGGACTAGCAATTTTAAGCGTAATTCTTACTATTTTTGTTTGGCTATGGCTTAAAGATTCTCCAAATACTATTATAAGTAAGAATAAGCAAATAGTTGTTGCACAAGTACCGCCCCTTAAATGGCTTCCTTGGTTAGTTGTTGCCTATGGATTAGAAGGGTTAGGTTATATCGTAACAGGTACATTTATTGTATCTATTGCTGAAAAGACCTCTACCTTTAGCAGTGACTCCACATTTGTGTGGATGGTTGTTGGATTAGGAGCAATTCCATCGTGTATTATCTGGTCAACACTTGCGAAGAAATGGGGATTTATTAAATCTTTAGTGCTTTCAATGACGTTGCAATCCATTGGAATTATCCTACCTGTCTTTTGGTTATCACAAACTAGTTTAATTATAAGTGCATTATTATTTGGTGCTACATTCATGGGAATTACAACACTCGCTACAACCTTAGCACGGCAAATGAATCCAACCAATAGCAGCCTGATCATTGGTTATCTTACAGCTATTTATGCAGTTGGTCAAATGATAGGACCCACAATTGCAGGAATCCTTTCATCTTATACTCAAAGCTTTAATTCTGCTTTGATATCTGCTGCTAGTGTAGTATTCCTGGGAGCGGTGTTACTTTTAAAAGGAATTAAATATGATCAAGTATCAAACGCCTGTAAGAACTAAATCTTACAGGCAATTTTTATTTAAATGATCCTATTTATTAAATGTTAAAAGTACTATCCTTTTATTATTTCCTCAAAAAGAATCGGTCGATTTAGTTTACCTAAGCTAGTAAGCTCTTTTGCTGGATTTTGATTATTAAAAAGACTAGCTGTTTTAATCTGCATGTTATCATAGGTTGTAAAAAAATATTCACAGGTATTAGTATTGAGAAAAGCAGTATATTTAGTATAATCATAAGTACCGCGACTGGATAATACAGCCCCCCTCGGGATAGAGACGCTTTCCATAACATGAAAACATGACATGATTGCTTCGGCTCTGTTTTTTGGTGTTGGTAAATGAGTTTTCAAATAGGCAGTTCTTACAAAACGTTCTGGAGATGTATATCCTCCTGGAAGAGCAGCACTTCCACCTCCCTGACCAAATGGTGTTAAGCGTATATTTTCCCAGATTGCTTCTTCAGTCTGCTCAGGGGATGTTTCCATGTAATTTCTGAGATTAGTCATATGCCACTTAAAATCTGGACTATTGGTCATAACACCAAGGGGATTATCAAAAAGTTCCAAACCCCTGTCTGTTAGTTCGATGACTACACATTTTCCACTTTTATCTGTGACAATCCAGTGCAGGGGTGCTACTGTATTTGTCACAGGATCAGTCATGCCTACAATAGATATATTATTTAGTACCTTTTTTAAATCATTTATTGAAGAACATCTCCCTAAAATATAATGGAGAAAATCAAATGAGGCTACAGGCACAGAGGTTGGATAAGACAAATTGACATCATATTGCACATAACCTGGAAAATATAAAGCTGCTGCTGCAAATCCTTTTTCATTGACGCCATCAAAAAAAGCAAGAATCCCATCAAGCTCTTGCCCTATTCCTATAAAACTGTAATAATCGCGAAACTGCTGTCTCATATTTAAACTGTTATTCCAGATATAATCATTGGGAATAATGTAGATTTCAGGTTGAATATCATAGGAAAAATCCATGGTTCTGCCAAAAAATGTTTCCCTTTGCTGAGTTTGTAGTGTTATTGATGTACACATGTGATATACCTCCTTTTATAAAATATATGTAAGAGTATTAGTTTTGTGTATTTATTGCCCAGTAAAAATGTATATTAATCAAAAAATATTAGTTATACTAGTTATAGAGCTATTAACAACTAGCATAGAATCATAAGGAGGAGCATTATGTCATTAACTATGTTACTAGGTAAAATTTTAACAGGGGCATGGACTGGATATATAACCAATTCCCTAGCCATTAATATGTTATTTAAAGAGTATGGCGTAGGTAAATTTAAATTAGGTGGTGTAGTTGTTAAGACGAGAAAAGAATTTACAGAGAATGTGAGTTCCTTAGTCGAAAACAACATAATTAACGAAAAAACCTTACAAGATCAATTATTAAAAGAAGATTTTACAAAAGGCTTAGAGGGCTTTGTTGTAGATTTTTTACATAAATCACTTTACCAAAATACTAATAATCTTGATTTTGGTGATATACCTGCTTTTGAAAAAAGCACTCAAAATATAATCAATTATTTAGATGAAAATTTAGCCCTAAAATTAATTCCTTTAGTAGAAATAATTATTAAAAATGTAGAAATGAAAGATTTAATCACAAGTGAGCAAATTGAATATGTAAGTAATAGTTTATATACTTCTATTTTAACTACTTTGGAGAGCGGAGATTTTCTAGAAAAGACGATAGAAGAACTTTATGTAGAAAAAAATAAAGAAAAATTAAGCGATTTGATTGATCAGAATGTTTTCCAGACTATTATAACTAACTTTAAAACAAATACTAGAGATTTACACCTGGAAATAGAGAATAATTTTGACTTGGAAATTGATAATGTTATTAACTCTCTTTTTCAGGAATTAAAACTCACGCAGATAGTAGAAAAATTAGAAAATGAGCTTAAAAATAAAGATTTAATTTATTTTTTTGGCTCAGAAAACGGACAAAAGCTATCCAAAACCTTATTAGAAGAAATTAAAAATCTTATTAACTCTACGGAAGGTAGAATAATAATAAATAGCTTTAGCGAGCAGATTTTTTCTTTTTTAAGAAATACGAATAGTCCGATCTTAAATCTTCTTTCAGCAGATTTAAAGAATAATTTAGAAGGTTTTTTAATTGATAAATTACCGATAATAGTGCAGGAAATAATGAGCTGGGTACAAAAGAACAAAACTGAATTAGAAAACTTAATTGAAGATGCCATTGATGAAACTATTGAAGAAGCAGGAGAAATTAAAGGAGCTATTCTTAAAACTATTAGAGGTTCCTTTTTGCAAAATGTCGCAGAAAAGTATGATTTGGTGGCGAATATTATTAGTCATTTAGAGTCAAATACTGACCTAATTAGCTTAAGTAATAAAGTATCGCGGGAGGTCATAAATTATTTACAAAAAACTAATGTATCTAGCATGATCAAAAATCTAGAAGCAAAAGGAATTTTAAATCCGGATAAACTATCTAGTTTGATTGAAATGAATATCAATAAGCAGCTGGATAATGTACCTGATAATATCTTTGAACAGCTACTTTATACTAATTTAGGTGACATAGTAGATCTTAATTTCAGTAAAAACCTCGAAGAAGCATTGCGAAAAAAAGTAAAAAAGAAGTTACTACAAAATTTTTCTATACTTCTAAATTAACAAATAGTATCCAGGACAAGGTTAGTGAAAAGGCAACAGATTTAATTAGTCAGTCTTTAAATGAGGTTTATGAAAAAGATCAATTAGCTGAAAACATGCCTAGAATTAAAGCAAATATTTTAAGTAAAGCAAGAAAAAACCACCAGGTAATAGAACTTAAATTAGGTGAAAGTATTAACGGGTATTTACACGAAAAAAGTTTAGGAGAACTTTTAGAATCAGCTAACAAAGATAAAATGATGCACTTAATAAATGATAAGTTATCTTTAAAAATTCAGGATAACTTTACTAGGTTAAAGGGTACACCGGTTTCTACTAGTTTAGATAAATTAAATGCTATTTCACAAATAGAAGAAAAAACAACATTTTTAGTAAGTAATGTATTACGGGACAATTTAAATCTCCTTTTACAAAATAATATTAAAACAGCAGTAGCCACCAATTTATCAACTTTAAAAGATGAAGAAATACAAAAAATTATAGAAGAATTTATGGGTAAAGAATTAAAGCCTATTACATATTTAGGTGCAGGCCTTGGGGGAATAGTAGGAGCCTCTTTATATAATTTTAACCTCGGGACAAACTTTGCAGGTTATAGTACTAGCTTTCTTATATTTGCCTTATTAGGTTATCTAACTAATGTTATCGCTATTCAAATGTTATTTAAACCCTATAAATCGCATAAAATCTTCGGTTATAATGTTCAAGGAGTTATAAGTAAACAAAAACCTAAATTTGCTAAATCCCTAGGAAAGTTCGTAGATAAGGAATTACTGGCTAAAAACAGTGTAAGTTCATTATTTACAGAAAAAAGAGAAATAATTTTAGCTAATTTACAGGAAAAGTTTTCAAGAGATAATTATCAAGTGTTAGAAGAAATAATTTTAAAATCTTCCGATAAAATTTTTAATGAGGTAGTTGAATCAACTCGAATATATTTAGACAAAAATGGAAAAGTACTTTCTAATAAATTTCTTGCAGAACTAGAAGACTTTGATCTTACTGATTTCGATCTAGCTAAAATAGAGCAGGAATTAGGTGAAAATACTTTAGAAAAAGTTAAAAATAGTACAGATTTATTAGCTAAAGAGATATATGAATTTTTACAATCAGAAACATCCATTAATGAAATACTACCTGATTTTTTAAAGCTAAAACTAGAAAACACGCTACAAAAAGAAACAGCTTTAAAGGTTACGGAGCTACTAGAATTTATAAAAGATGAACAAAGTGTAAATAAAATAGTAAAGGATTATTCTTATAAATTCACGGAAGTTCAAGAAAGATCCTTAAATGAATTAGTTTCTAGAGAGCAAAAATTAAAAATAAATAAAACACTAAATACCTATATTAAAGAACGCATCACCTCTGCTAAAGGAAACGAAAAGATTTATACGTTAATCGAAGAAAAATTATTAAAAGAAATAGATTCTCACAAAAAAATTGGGGAGCTCTTTGATGGTAGTTTAATTAAAGTACTTAATGATAATGGAAGCTATATTATTAAAGGTTTAATCGAAGAAATAGAAGGTTCATTAAAAGATAGTAAAGATGAGATAGCACAAATGGCTATTGATGTAACACTAAATAATCTAGGATTTCTCGAAAAAGCAGGTTATAAAATGCTAGGTGGAGATGATCTTATCCACCAAATTATTAGCAATTTAGCAGATAAAAAATTACCGAAGTTTTTAGAGACAAAAAATTATGAGTTAGGAACAATTTTTGAAGGTTTTATAAATAATGTTGTGGCAAAAAGTGAAATAGGGGATTTAAAACTTGATCTTAAGCAGCAAGAAGTACGAAGTATGGTTGATAATCTTTTAGATAACCCAGAAGTAGGAAAGCAAATTGAAATAATTAGCACAGGCATACTTGATTATTTGCTAGAGGTAAAATTATCTAAGTATACCCATGTATTAGGGATAGAAGATTTAAGTGATTTAGTTAAGGCCTTTGAGGTAGAAATTGCGTTACTTAGAAAAGAATTAGCTAATAGTATCTATCATAAACAAGAAAAGATCACCAATATTACAAGTAATTTAGTTTTAAAAATAATTACTGATCTAATATTGGACAAACCTTTAAATAAAATGACAGCTGGTATACTTTATGAAGATATAGCTTCTGCTACTCAAAAACTCACCTTATCCCTTTATGAGAGTGAGGCTACCAGGAAAAATGTAAATAAGTTTATTATGGCTCTACTAAAAGATGAAATTAAAGCTAAAAATCTAAATAAACTTATGGATTTTACAGAATTAAATCAAGGTTTAAACATGGTGATACAAAATCTTCTTAAAAATGAGGAAATGGCAGAGCAAATCCTAGCAGAGCAAAAGATAATACCAGATTTACTGCTAGATTTGAATTATGCGTGCGAAAGTGAAAGCAAGGATTTTGTAATAGAAGTTGTCTTAAAATCTATCCTAAAATCAGCAGAATATAATATTAATAATATTTTGCAGGCTATCGACTTTGAAAAAGTAACAGAAAAAGAAGTAAATAATATGCAAACAGAAGAAATTGAGGACTTATTTAATTCCTTTGCGGGTGGATATTTCCGTAAATTAGAGAGTTATGGATTATTTGGTGGAGTATTTGGTCTCCACTACGGTATAAGCATAGTTTCTTTTTATTTAATTTAAAAGCTCACTTTAAGAATAAAATAAATAATAAAAGAAAAGAAGAAAAAATAGTTTCGGATAATTAAATATAAGCAATTATTAGAGGGCACCTAACTAAAAAAGTTAGGTGTTTTTTTTGCGTTAATACCCCCGCTCAACCTATGTAAAATCAAAGAATTGTCCATTTTATTTCAACTCTTATCGAAAGTAATTTTGGTTGTGTTTAATGATAGAATTGTTTGGGGATGCTTATTTGGTGATACACCTACCCCTGCTGGTTGGTTTTAGCTAGATTCATAAAAAATCCTTCAATTAGGCTATTTATTGACTTCTTTAGTAAGAAGTCATAGAGTTATATTAAATGATTAACACATTTTAGGAAAGAAGGAGAAACTATGAATAAAAAAGACAAAATATTAATTATCTTAGGAATAGTATTTATTTCATTTAATTTACGTGCACCTCTTACAGGGGTAGGATCTGTTATAGAAATGATAAAATCAGAATACCTGCTCTCAAGTAGTATGGCAGGGTTTATAACCACCTTGCCTTTACTTGCATTTGCAGTAGTTTCACCATTTGTGGCGAGATTATCACAAAAGCTTAAATACGGAAGGACTATGATTATAGGGCTTGTACTTATTTTTATTGGAATATTAATACGGTCTTATACAAATGTATGGGGGCTGTTCATTGGAACATTATTTCTTGGGATAGGAATAGCAATTGGAAACGTTTTAATTCCTAGTATTATTAAACTTAGATTTTCAAAACAGGTAGGTATGCTAACGAGTATCTATACTACCAGTATGTGCCTATTTGCAGCAGTTGGAGCAGGGGTAAGCATACCACTTGCAAAAGGCTTAAATTTAGGGTGGCATAATTCCCTTGCGATATGGGGTATTTTAACAATTGCGACTATAATTATTTGGTCACCACAGCTCAGTATTAAGTCACCTGCTAATGTAAATGCAAAAATTGGGAATGAAAACAAATCTAGTTCAATTTGGAAGTCGCCACTTGCATGGTGGGTTACTTTATTTATGGGAACACAATCTTTATTATTCTATTCTTTAGTTGCTTGGCTCCCTTCGATCGTTATGTCAAAAGGTATGTCTGATTCTTTTGCAGGAACAATGGCACTCATCTATCAAATTATCGCCATACCAGCTACAATAATAATTCCAATACTGTGTGATAAAATAAGTAATCAAAGACCTCTTGTAATGCTTGTATGCTCCCTTTATCTAAGTGGAATGACGATATTTTTATTTGGTCAGACTGAAGTTTTTATGCCATTAGCTATGATTTTAATGGCTCTAGGTCAGGGAGGAAGTATTAGTCTTTCTATTGCATTTATTTCCTTAAGGAGTCCAAACTCAGTGAGAGCATCAGAATTATCCGGTATGGCCCAATCGGCTGGTTATCTATTAGCTGCAATCGGACCCATTTTCATGGGCTTTATTTATGATATGTTTAAAAACTGGTCTTTACCTATTGTAATATTTATGGGATTAATTCTATTTCAAATATTTTGCGGATGGTTTGCAGGAAATGATAAGTTAACAAGTGAATAAAGGGTATACAAAAACTATTGGCTAAGAATTTATTATTAAGATGCTAATAGTTTTTTTAAAACTATAATTTAAGATTAATTTCTACTATCATGAAAAAAGGTAATTTAAAGAAAAAGGGGAGAAAAAAATGAATAAAAAAATTTATCCTTTTACAAATAAAGATATTCCCCCATTATCAGTAGTTGGTGGCAAGGCAAAAGCACTTATCGAAACTTCAAGGGCAGGTTTTCCTGTTCCAGAAGGGTTTGTTTTATCTGTAGAATTCTTTAGTCCTTGGCTTAAGGAAATTAAAAGTTCAAGTGAATGGTCTGAATTACTTTTAAATGTTACAAGACAGCAATGTGACATAGTAAAATCAAAAGCGAGAAAGTTAATATTTGATGAATGGCAAAAATTAGAACTAGATAAGGTTTTAAGTAATTTTAAAACAGGGATACCTTTTGCTGTACGTTCCTCTTCACCTGAAGAAGATTTAGAAGGCACTAGTTTTGCAGGTATGTATGAAACCTCTCTTGGCATAAAGGCAGAGGAACTTGAAAAAAATATAGCTTCAGCATTTTCTTCTTGCTTTGACTTTAGGGTTATAGAGTATAAAAGAAAAAATAAAGTAAACCTTGAAAATACACAGATAGCCGTTATCGTGCAGAGACAAATTGCTTCAGATGTAAGTGGTGTAGGTTTTTCCCTTAATCCTACTAATAATAGCTATGATGAAGTAATGATTAATGCATCTTTTGGTCTTGGGGAAAGTATAGTATCAGGCATAGTTACCCCTGATACCTATGTAGTAGATAGTGTTAAAAATGAAATTATTGAAAAAAGAATAGGTGATAAACAATCAGCACTATGGATTAAAAGTGAAGGTGGAATTATTAAAAAAGATACTAATAATTGCAATGAGCAGGCACTTACTGATGAGCAAATTTTCGAGCTAACCGATCTTATTAAAAAATGTGAAAGGTATTATGAAAAGCCGATGGATACAGAGTGGGCTTTTGAAGAAAATAAATTATACTTATTACAATCACGACCTATTACAACATATCTTTCCTTATTTCCAGAACTTTTAACGAAACCAGGAGAAATGAAGAAAATCTATATTGATGTAATGGGACTTACCCAAGGTTTTACGGAAAGTATGTCTGTATTAGGCATGGAAATATGGACAAGAGTTGTGGATGAATTAAAAGGTGATATTATGCCAAGTTCTATAGACGGAATTATGCCAGCTCTCCATGGCAGACAGTATATAAATGTTTCTAACTGTATTGCTGCTTGGGGGTTATTTGCAACCAAACAATTTTTAAAAAAATATGATGACAATGTAAAGAAAATATTTTCTGATATAGATTTAGCTAGAGAATACAAACCCGCAAAAACACCAGAAAATTTAAAGAATTTAAAATTTGGTATGCTAAAAATGGTTTTCCCCATGATACCTTCTACTATAAAAGCAAAGTTCTCAGATTATAAAGAGGTTGTGAACGAATATAATAGCACAGCAAGTAATATATTCTCTCATATTAAAATACTGAAATCAGATAAAGGTTTTAGTGAAATAGTTGACCTTGCAATAAAAGACCTTGAAACTATAATGAATAAAATGGGAATAACTATAGCTGGTATGTCCGCATTTGCTTCTATTAAGAGAATGTTTAAAAGCAAGGATGTAGAAAAACTGGTAATTGCACTAGGCATGGATTTAGAAGGGAATCCAACTAGTCAAATGGGTCATTTATTGTTTAAACTTGCTTCTTATGATGATTTTCAGAAAACCAAATCTGTAGAGGAATTTTTGGTAAAAGTTAAAGAAAAATCATATTCAATAGAATTTATGAAGGATTATGAAGAGTATTTAAATAAGTTTGGAGCAAGGGGCTTTATGGAGATAGATGTTGCTTCTAAAAGGGTATATGAAGATCCTAGATTGCTATATGAGAAACTTATAAATATTAATATTAAGGATAGTCAAATTTTAAATGTAAAAACAAAAAGAGAAGAAGCTTATAATAAATTACTTGCGGTAGCTAAAGAAGGGGGTTTTGATAAAAAGTTTGAAAAACAAGCCGAAATTTATCAAGCAACTTTTGGTTATAGAGAGCATCCTAAATATGTCATTGTAATGATATGTGCAAAACTTCATGATATTGCCCTTGAAATCGGAGAAAAATTTGTGCAAGAGGGTATACTTGATGATAAATGGCATATATTTGATCTTCATTCTAAAGACATCACTAACGCTCAAAAGGATGAAAAGATTGACCTTAAGGCTATAAGAGATAGAAATCTTGCTCCTTATAAAAAGGTTGCCCATATCAAGGATTGGCCACTTGTAATTGATAGTAGAGGTAAAATATTTAAACCAAAAATTAATGCTGAAGATGGTGATTTGCTTGGTACTGCCATAGCCCCTGGTATTGCAAGAGGTAGGGCTAAGTTACTTAGAATGCCATATGAGAAACCTTTAAATCCAGGTGAAATATTAGTAGCTAAAGCAACGGAGCCATCCTGGACACCAATTTTCATAAATGCAGCAGGAGTTATAATGGAAGTAGGAGGACCTCTTCAACATGGAGGCATAATAGCTAGAGAATATGGTATTCCTTGTGTAAGCGGAATGCTTGGTATCATGGATATTATCAAAGATGGAGATTTGCTTGAAGTGGATGGATCAAATGGAATAGTTAGAATAATTGAAGTTGGCAAAAAAACATATAGATAGGGTCGGAAAGGTTATTTATTAGTTTAAGGACAGCAGGGATTATTAAAAATCCCTGTTTTTTTGCCTAAATTTAAAGGCATTTAAAAATCTAAATTAGGCATTGACTGAGCGGATAAAGTTTATTACAATTCAATTATTGAATTAGTAATTTAGTAAACGAGTAAATTAGTCATCTAGTGAATAGCAAGTTCGTGAAATTGGCAAAAATAGATGGAGGTTATAAAATGAAAATACCAACTACTTTAAAACATAAACCAGTCATTGTATCAGAAAACTATGAAAATGTTGATGGCAGGGATGCCTATAATTCTGATACGAAAGGGCTTTCATTAGGGTTAGCACAGTGGAATGATCGAGGAAAGGTAGATATTTCAGCTAAAGTATGGAGACATACAGGAGGAAAATGGTCAAGACAGTCAGAGGAATTGCCCCTACACCGTGTATTAGATCTTGCAATTTTAGTTTGCAGAACAAAACTTCATTTTCAAGATGCGTATCGTTATGAAAACTTATATGACCCAAAAGACCCAATAATTGATAGAGTGGGTTTACAGGGCGATGCCATGACAGTAGAAATATGTACAGATAATTCAAAGATAAATGAGGATATTAAATTATTTAGTCAAGCACTTAGTGATGATGGCGAAATGATTGGAGAACGTCTGCGTACATTATCAAGAATATTAAAGGAAATGGGTTATTAATTATTTAAGCGTAATTATTCAATATTTAATATAAAGGATGGTAGCCAAAATGATAAAAGAAACAGCACGTGGAACTAGAGATTTTCTTCCGGAAGAAGTTGAGTTAAGAGAAAACATGAAAGAAACAATACTCAAAACTTACCAAAAATTAGGCTTTAAACAAATTGAAACTCCTTTAATTGAAAACATAGAAAACTTAGAAGGCAGCGAGGGTGGAGAAAACCTTAGTTTGATTTTCAAAATTCTAAAAAGAGGAGAAAAGTTAGATTTAGAAAGTAAAAACTTAGCAGATTTAGGTTTGCGATATGATTTAACCCTGCCTTTAGCAAGATACTATGCAAATAATCAAAATAATTTAGAAGTACCATTTAAAGTAGTACAAGTAGGTAATGTATTTAGAGCTGAAAAACCACAAAAAGGACGTTTTAGACAATTTATTCAATGTGATATTGATATAATTGGGGAGGATGAAGTAACAGCTGAAATAGAACTTATCTATGCTACCAGCAGAGCCTTAAAACAATTAGGATTTGCTGATTTCACCATAGAAATCAATGATAGAAGATATTTAAAAGAAAAATATTTAAATGCTGGATTTACAGAAGATAAGTTCATGAGCTTTTGCATTATCTTGGATAAAATAGACAAGATAGGACAAGAAAAGGTTACAGAAGAATTAGTGAAAGCAGGCTATGAAGCTGAGAAAATAGATAATCTCTTTAAAAGTTTTGAATCTGAATGTGAAAATGAAGATTTGCAGTTTGTAATGAAAAGTTTTGAAGATGCAAAAGACGTTAAGATAAAATACAATCCTTTTTTAATCCGTGGTATGGGTTATTATACAGGCATAATTTTTGAGATAAAAGATAATGAATTAGGCTTAGCTATCGCTGGTGGTGGTAGGTATGATGGCATGATTGGTCAATTTCAAAAGGATAAAGTTTCAGCTGTGGGATTTTCAATTGGTTTTGAGCGTGTATATGAAATTCTTAAAAAGCTTGACCATAAAAAGGCTGAGGTAAAAGAAAAAGTCGCGCTAGTTTATGATAAAGAAAATGTAGGTAAAGCTTTAGCTTATTTAGAGGAACATGGGGATAAAGAAAATCAGACTATCGGTATTTATAGAGTTAAAAATAAGAATAAAATAGGTAAACTCTTAAAGAAAATAGAGCAAAATGGTTATGGCGAAATTGTCAAAATCTTAAATGACTAATCAACAAAGAAGTTTATATAAATACCGTCCATAATTAATAAAATATTTTTCTACATAAAGCTAGATACGAATCAAAAGATTCATGTCTAGCTTTATATTTAGGAGTAAAAGGAGGGTAAGAAGGTGGAAAAGATAAAAGTAATTCATTGCGGTGATATGCACTTTGATACAGCTTTTTATGGTTTAACTAGGGATAAATCAGAACAACGGAAGGAAGATTTGAGGGAGAATTTTGGACGGATAATTGATATAGCAAAACAAGAAAAAGTAGATTTAATTTTAATTAGCGGGGATCTCTTTGATAACTTAAGCACAATGAAAACTACGATAGATTTTATCATCAAAAAGCTTCAGGAAATTCCTCATATTAAAGTATTTATTGCACCAGGTAATCATGATCCTTACTTTAATAAGTCCTATTATACAATGTTAAAATGGCCAGAAAATGTTCATATTTTTAAAGATGAAATAAATCATGTATTATTACCTGAATTAAATACATGTGTATATGGTATAGGTTTTGGTAATCAGCATGAGCCTGAATCTTTAATAGAGGGCTTTTCAATTGACCGCCCTGAATTGATTAATATAATGGTATTACATGGTGATGTAGTGAGTTCTAGTCAATTAACGGAATATAATCCAATCACTATCAAGCAAATTGAAAATAGTGGATTAGATTATCTAGCTTTAGGTCATAAACATGCTTTTACAAAGATTAATAAAAATGCAAATACTTCCTGGGCCTATTGTGGTACACCTGAGGGAAAAGGATTTGATGAGCTAGGGCCAAAAGGGATTATTATTGGTGAAATTGGAAAAGATTATATAAATTTAAAATTCCGAGAAATTTCAAAGCGAATTTATTATGAAATAGATGTGGATATTAGGGGTTGTCTTACTTATGAGGACATAAAACAAATTATTACGAAGATGACTGCCCTTGATAAACAAAGACAGAATAATTTATATAAAATTATCTTAATAGGTGAAATAGAGCAAGGATTTAATATTTCTACCCTCATTGTCGAAGAAAAGATTAAAGACGAGTTTTATTTTGTGAAAGTAATCGATAATACTGAATTAAAAATAAATTTCGAAGTATTAGCAAAGGAATATTCCTTATTGGGTATTTTTACTAATAATATGCGTAGTTTACTAGAAAATTGTAGCGATGATAATGAGAAAAAATTATACGAAGATGCTTTAAAAATGGGACTTCAAGTATTAAAAAATGAGGAGGTGAAATAGTGTTACTTAAAAAACTAAAGATTAATAGCTTTGGGAAATTAAAGGATCTGGAAATTGAATTTAGTAAAGGTTTAAATGTGATATATGGAAAAAATGAAGCAGGTAAAAGTACGATGCAAGCTTTTATTAAAGCTATGCTATATGGGATGAATTCAAGGAAGCAAGATATCCGTGAAAATGATCGAAAAAGATATGAACCCTTAAATGGGGATAAAGCATCAGGTGAATTATATTATTTAGATCGAGATAATAATGAATATTTAATTAGAAAAACCTTTGGATCTTCAAAATCTTATGATCGAAAAGAAGTAATAAATGCAATTACTGGAAAAAAGGTTGATCAGATAAATGCTGATGCACCTGGAGTTGAACTTCTAGGAATTGGGGAAGAAGCTTTTGAAAGATCACTTTTTATTAGACAATTAGGCTCAGAAGTTTCTAGAGATAAAAAAGACGAATTAATGAATAAATTAACTAATCTGCACCAAAGCGGGGATGAAAATGTTTCTTATTGGACGGCACTAAATATGCTAGAAGAATTCAAAAGGGAATATACCACACCTAGAGGAATGGGAAAATTAGATAATATTTCCGAGGAATATTCTCATTTAAAGCAAGAACGAATTTCTATTTTAAGACTTCATGAAGAAAATATAAGCGATCAATTAGAAGTTAAAAATAAAGAGCACCAAATAGCTGAAATTACGAGACAGATTAAAGAATTGGATCATAAAAAAACAAGATTAAGACAATTTAAAACTTATCAAGAATATGAAAATATTTTAAAATATTATAATCAGTTAGAAATACTGTTACAACAAGTGAAAGATGCAAAACTTGATTTAAAGTTTGCTGATTTAGTTGTTGATGAAACATATATAGAAAAATTAAAAGAATTAGATAATGAATATAGAAATCTCCAAGAAAGATTTAAAGAAGTAGAAGAGAAAAACAAAGAACTATTTTCCCAAAAACAAGAAAAGGAAGAAAAACTTAAAGATTTTCAAGGATTTGATACCTTTGAAGAACAAATAGAGTTAAAAACTCATAATGTGGCAAATGAAATTAAAAATATTACCAAAAATATAGAAGAAATAAACAATTTAAAGGTAGAATTAGATACTCAAAAAGAAAAATTGAGCAAGGAAAGAGAGAAGTTAGGATCATTAATTAAATTGGAGCAAGTTAATGAAAAATTAGAAAGTGAAATTGAAAATAATGAACAAAGGATAAATAACTTAAAACAACAGCTTGGCTCAGATGCTAAGCTGGATAATCTTGAACTTAGGAAAGATATTATCCTAGAAAAAGCAAATACCAATAAGTTGATAACATTTAGTGGGGTAGCCCTTGTTATTGGGGGATTAATCGGAGGTTTTTTTCAAAACTATATTTTTATACTTTCAATACTTGGATTATTATTAACTGGTTTTGGATTTAGTAGAAAGGGTAATATTGCGAAAGATTTACATAAAATAGAGGAAGAAATACAGAGGTCAAAAAATGATAATGAAATCCACCAAGAAATTAATATTCTAACAAAAAGTCTGCAAGAAGTTTATATGGAATTAGCTGTAACAGGATATCAAGATTTTCGTTTAAAAATGAGGCAATATAATGAACATAAAACTGAAATTGAATTGCTTAAAAATGGGATTAAAGCTAAAGAAAATATCTTAGTAAGAGAAGACTTAGAAAAATTAACTAAAGAATTAACTGCGCATACTGAGTATATACAGTCTATTTTGTTAACAAGTAAAACGGAAGATATACAAGAATTCACTAATAAAGTACAAAATTATAAAGATTATCTCTCTGAATTAGCTAATATTCAGGATGAACTAGCAAAAAGTAATGCGTGGGTTACTGAAATAAAGGAAAAGGTAAAAGAAAAGGAAACAGCATTAAATACAGAGTTAGCTAAAGTTAATGAAGATAGTAGTGATTTACTTAAAATTAATACTATAATTCAAAAATTACTAGAAAAATTACAGAGAAAGAATGAAAGTGAACGAAAGTTTACCTCAACAAAACAAACTTATGAAGAACTACTAAAAGTTAGAGAAATATCAGCTATAAAAGACTATGTATCAAGTAATACCTTTACCAGTGAGGACGAATTAAGTTTTAAGAATAGTAATGAAGAGGAAATTGATAAGAGCAAAACTGCCAAAAATGGAGAATTACTGGCTTGTGAAAAGGAATTACGAGATTTAGAGAATAAAATAAAGAATCGTTTTAGTAATACCAATACACTTGATGAAATTGATGAACAGCTAGGAGATCTAGAAGAAAAAATTAAATCATACCAACAAAAAATTAAGGTGATAGACATCGCAATCGCTAATATTAATAAATCTTTTGAGGAAATTCAAAGAAGCTTTGGACCTAAGTTAAATAAACAGGTAGGTAATATATTAAGTAAAATAACCTTAGGTAAATATTCGGAAATTAAAATCTCGGAAGACTATGATATTAAAGTAATTGATCCTTCATCATCTAGTGACCTAGAAGTGGGTTATTTTAGTAATGGTACTTGGGATCAGATATATTTTGCTTTAAGATTGGGGATTGTTAATTTAATCTTTGATCCTGAGGATTCATTCCCAATAATTTTAGATGACGCCTTTATCCAGTACGATGACTTAAGATTAAAAGCTGTCCTGGAATACCTATATGATTATTCTAAGGAAAAACAGTGCTTTTTATTTACGTGTAGAAGCAGAGAAGTTGAGTGTGTCAAAGCCTATTCAGATGTGAATTTTATTACGTTAAAAAATTAAAGAGAAATTTAGGTCATAATTTACAAAGTTTATTATAACTATAAAGATAGGAGGGCAAGTTAATGGGAATAAATATAAATATGAAGAGACTTTTCTTAATAATCTTATTCCTGGTTTCAACCCTTTTTATAGGATGCGTGCAATTAGGTGGAAATAATGAATCTTCAAAATTTAAAGTTCATTTCATTGATGTAGGTCAAGCTGATTGTATTTTAGTGCAAGATGGAAATAGCTCAATGCTGATAGATGCAGGAAATAATGGGGATGCTGATTTAGTAGTAGATTATATTAAAAGACAAAAGATAGATAAACTTAATTATGTTATTGGAACTCATCCTCATGAAGATCATATTGGAGGATTAGATGCTGTAATTTATAATTTCCCGATAGATAACTTATATATGCCAAAGGTTTCGCACACTACTAAAACCTTTAAAGATGTAATAAAGGCTGTAAAAGATAAAGGATTAAAGGTTAAAACTCCACTCCCAGGGACAAACCTTAATTTAAATACGGCAAAGGTTACGATACTAGCACCAAATAGTAGCTCATATGAAGAACTTAATAATTATTCGATAGTGGTTAAAGTAGAATATGGAGATTCCTCTTTCTTATTTACAGGTGATGCTGAAGAAATAAGTGAAAATGAAATGGTTTTAAACGAATATAATTTATCTGCAGATGTTTTAAAGGTAGGACATCATGGAAGTCATTCTTCAACAACACCAGAATTCTTAAATAAGGTTAATCCTAAACATGCTGTAATCATGGTAGGAAAAGACAATAAATATGGTCATCCGCATCAAGAAAGTTTAGATAAATTAATGGATAAGAACATAAAAGTTTATCGTACAGATGTGAATGGAACTATCGTTGCAACCTCAGATGGCAAAGATATATCTTTTGGTTCAAATTAAGGAGGTCTGGACTTTAATGAAAGTCATAATTGATAGATTTGCAGGAAATTATGCAATTTGTGAAAACGAAAACAGAGAAATGATAGATATTGAAAAAAACAAATTGCCAGTAGAGGCAAAAGAAGGAGATGTACTAATAATAGAGCGCAATAATATCTCTATTGATTACGAAGAAACAGCAAAAAGAAAATTAGCAGCAGAGAAATTATTAGATGATCTTTGGGAATAAATTCAGATGATAAATTTATCATAGAAAGCTAATTTACAGAAATTATTTCACAGGCTCTTTCACACTCTCCTAGATGTCTTCAAAGTAAGTAAATCTAAGAGCACAGCTTTTAATAAAACTGTGCTCTTAGAAATGAACTTTAAAGATATATTTTTAGAATAGATTACACAGTTTACCTGACATACCTAACTTTAAAGTGGAATTTAGATTCCCTAATTTGCTTTAGGTATCCATCAGGCATTCATATTTTGAATTTCTTCATCAATTTGTTTCATTTTTTTCTCAAAATGAGGTTTCCACCACACTTTATTAATAATAAAACCTAGGAGCATTGGACCTAATATAATAATAGACCAAAGTATCGCAAAATAACCCCAAGCTGCACCAGTACTATGAACTTCTACAAGTGGCCACATAAATTATACCTCCTTTATTAACTTAAAATATTATTGTTGTCTTCAATATTACGCTTTTTAATATAAAACCAAATACTTTGAATTTTAGGGCTACTATTTCTAGTTAAAAGACTTCCAAGGATCATACCAACAATAACTCCACCTGCTGCCCAGTACATTCCTGCTAAAGAAGAATGGAAGACAAACTGAGAAAGAACTGGTGCGATAGCTCCAACGCTGATACCAATTAAACCGCCTGCAATAGTAATGAATCTTAATGAAGCAAACATTAAAGGAAGAACTACTCCAAATAAAACTATTAAGCGGAAAGTAAAGGCAAATACGGTAGCAGATACAATTGATTTAACTAATAAAGCTAACCCCATTCCAATAAATAAAGTAGCAGCTGAACTTAATCTTGTTACTAATAGGATTTCTTTTTCAGTAGTATTTTTACGTAATTGTTTATAGATATCGTTTACAAATACTGTTGGTGAAGAAAATAGCATCGGTGCTAAAGTTGAAAGAATTGCAGCCATAACACCTGCTAGTAAGATACCTGCAAACCATGGACTAATTTCCATAGCAATCATCGGAAGCGCCATTAAGTTTGTTGCTTCAGGAAGATATGTTTTAGCCATAATTCCTAAGATTGCAAAAGGAATAGAAAATAAAGCGATAATACTTGCAGAAATTAAGAAACTGTTTTTTGCATCTTTTGTATTTTTAGCACTAGCTGCAACATTAAAGGTAATTTGATGAATGATAGGTCCAGAAGAAATAGCTAAAAACCAACCTAATAAAGTAGTGAACCCCATACCTGATACATTGAAATAACTTTGAGGAAGTGTAGCTACAGCTCCGTCAAAGCCACCAGCATAGTTTAAAGCTAAAGGTACAGCAAGTGCCGCTGACAATAACATTATTCCAGTATGCATAATATTAGTCCAGGCAGCGGCGACCATTCCACCCATAATCATATAGCCAGCAACACTAACCAAGGTAATTAAAATACCATAGTGGACAGGAATATTAAATAAGGCAGCAAATATACCTGCAGCACCTAGAAATTGCATCGAAAGAACGATTAAATCTTGACAAAGCCATAAAATAGCAGTTGCAAAACGTCCCTTTTCCCCATATAAAGTACCAATAAACTCTGGTAGAGTTAAGATTTTTAATCTACGAAGAATTGGTACAATGAAAAAAGAAGCTAAAACTAATCCTACTGCAAAGAAACCAGTATAAAAGCCAGGATACATTCCTTTATCAAAAGCTTGTTGGGTAATACCTATAGAAGCACCAGAACCTTCCCAACAACCACAAAGAATTGCGACTAAAAATAACCAACCAAAGTTACTACCACCAACTAAGAAATCAGGCGTCGATTTTACCTTTCGTCCAACAGCAAGACCAAGGATATTGGTTAAAATCAGATATCCGACAATGCAACCAAATACAATCTTCATTTTTCTCACTCCTTAAATTTTGTAGGACTTGAGATGATTTTTATTGGTATAAGAAATAATTAAAGTTTAATGAAAAATTATAAATTTATGTCTTAAACAAGTGAAGTATAAACTGTTTCTCCTCCGACAATTGTCTCTAAGACATTAATATCCTTGATTTTTTCAGGATTACATTCTAAAGGATTTTCATCAAGAATAACTAAATCGGCAAATTTACCAACCTCAAGAGAACCTTTGGTTTTTTCTTCAAAGTTTTGGTAAGCTGAGTTTATTGTTACAGCCTTTAGGGCATCTAAAGGACTGATTCTCTGCTCTTTTCCAATAACATTTCCATTACTAGAAATGCGGTTAACTGCAGCATACATGGAAAGTAGTGGATTTTGCGGAACAACTGGAGTATCACAATGAATATTAAAAGGAATATCTCGATCAAGAGCTGATTTGCATGGATCTATTCTAAAGGCACGATCTGGTCCTAAAAAAATGTCACGATGTCTATCTCCCCAATAATACGTATGAAGGGCAAAGAATGAAGGAATTATATTTAATGATTTAATTTCATCTAATTGTTCTTCGCTAGCTGTTTGACAGTGAACTATTACGTGACGACAATCATCCCTGGGATTTTCCTCTTGGGCTGTACGATAAGCTCGGATAATATCTCCGATAGCAGCGTCGCCATTACCATGAATTACACATTGCTGATTAGCATTATGGATATTTTTGACCTTTTCTAATAACTCATCATAACTCATCCATGGATACCCATTATAATTATCAGCATTATTTCCTGGTTTATAATAAGGCTTGCTCAAATATGCAGTATAACCTTGAATAGAGCCATCAGCAAATGATTTAACCCCACCTAAAGTTAATTTGTCACTTTCAAAAGATAATTCAGGATTTGTTTCTATAAGTTCATAACTTGGATTCATTACTACTCTTATTTTTAAATCTTTATTTAAAACAGATTTTTTATAGTTTTCAATCAATTCAAACGATTCCACCAAGCCATCTGATGCAGAGGTTACACCTACTTGTGCATATAGGTCTGATGCTTTAGCTAATAATTCAAGTCTTTCTTCTTCTGGCAAGTCAATACTTAAACTACCAATTAAAAACATAGCAGTTTCTTCCAAAAATCCATTTAACTCTCCCTCAGAATCTTTACCTATAACTCCACCTTCAGGAGTAGGGGTATCTTGTGTTATCCCACAAATTTCTAAAGCTTTACTGTTGGCAACACCCATATGTGAAGAAACATGAGTTATCCAAATTGGATGCTCTGTGGATACTTGATCTAATTCAGCTCTGGTAGGATGACGCATTTCTTGAATAGAGGTATTATCATAGCCATATCCATAAATCCATTGTCCAACTGGAACTGTCCTAGCTTTTTCTTTTAAGGCATTAATATAATCGCTGATGCATGTGTTTTTTCCAACTGGTGGATTAGCAAGATTAGCCTTAATTAAAGATTCAGCTGCCATACTAAAATGTCCGTGCGCATCACAAAAGCCAGGAATCATAGTTTTACCCATCAAATCTATTACTTTAGTATTTTCATCTTGATATACTAACACTTCTTCGTTGCTTCCCACTGCTAAGATAAGGTTATTTTTAACAGCTAAAGCGCTGACAACTCTATTATCATTATCAACCGTGAGAACTTTACCATTCACATAAATTAAATTTGCAATTTCCATGTGTAAAATTACACCTCCAAGAATAATAGATATTTAGAAAATAAGTGTAGAAATAAAAGTATGAGAAGTAATTTGTGCTTCTAGTTCACTCCTTTCGTGGTGGATGAGATTTAAATTAAATTTATGCGAGGTATTTTAAATTTATAATAGTTAATTTAAAACTTATTTATAGGTTGTACATTTAAGATGAAAGAAATATTTATACATTAGGAGTAATTTTATTAGCCTTTTGGCACATTCTGTATTTGATACTACTGTTTACTGTGATAAAATAATGAAAAATGCGAAAATTTGCTAATTAGGAAATTTTGTGTAGGAGGCAAGAGGATGAAAAGAAATGTTATGGAAATTAAAAACATGCTTGAAGATAATGGGGTATTAATCATTTTTTCAGGTAGGTTTTCTCAAGGTATAATTGAAGAGTTAGGGGAAGCATTAAGAAAACATTTAGATTCTGATGAAACCCCAAAAAATGAAAAGTTTAATGTTTTTTCTGTATTTATTGAACAAACCCAAAATATAAAAAATTACTCTAGCACGCAAGAAGGTAAGAGTAATTATGATAAGATTGTAAATTCAGGTATAGTTTCTATTGGAAGATCTGATTCAGGTTATTATGTTTGGTCGGGTAATTTAGTACACAATAGTGATTTAGAAAAATTAACCGGCTATATAGATTCCTTGGCTAATTTAAGTAAAGAGGAGTTAAAAAAACGGTATAAAGAGCAAATTAAAAAGGATATTTCTCCAGATAGTATAGGGGCAGGATTAGGTATCATCGATATGGCCAGAAAATCTAAAAGTCCAATGTCCTATTCGGTAAATAAAACAGATGGTGATATGTCATTTTTTGAACTTAAGGTTAGTGTATAGGAGATGATATTATGAATAATTTACATATTGAAAAGACAAGTAGCACTCCAAAAATAGATTTTAATACTGAGACTAAGGTTATGAAAATTGACGGTCAATCTTATCCAGAAAATGCTTTTAAATTTTATGAACCAATTCTAAGTTGGATTGATGAATTTTTAGAAAACGAACAAGAAGAGATATCTATAGAAATAAATTTTCATCTACCCTACATAAATTCAAGTAGTACTAAATGTATAATGATGATGCTTGATAAATTTGAAAATCATTTTAATAAAGGTAAAAAAATCTCTGTAAAATGGTATTATGACGTGGAAAATGAAAGTAGTTTTGAATGTGCAGAGGAATTTAAAGAAGATCTTACCTTACCTTTTCAAACAGTAATAGAAAATACTTGATCTATAAGAAAACAATTTAATATCTAGGAGTGCTAAAGATGCCTAAAATTAAAGAAGGGTCAAAGGATGTTAATTATAAATTGTTTGATAATAACTCCTTAAGGATAATAATTTTAGCAAGTATAATTATAATTTCAGCTGTAATTGTAACAGGTGGAATTAGCTATGTTATTACAAAAAATGCAGTAATAGAAAAGCTACAAAATAGGGATCTTTTTTATATTGCTCAATCAATCACAGCAAAGGTTGATGCTCGTATTGAAAAGGCACAGGAAACTTCACAAGTACTTGCTAAAGATTCAATTATCAAAGAATGGATACAAGGAAAAGAAAAAGATGAAGAAAAGGGTATTTTAGCTAAAAAAAGAATTGCTGAGGTAGTCAAAGATCATGATTATGATAGCTCTTTTATTGTCAGCAATTTAACTTATAATTATTGGACAGAAGATGGAAAACTTATTGATGTTATGTCTAAGGATGATGAAGATGATTCCTGGTTTTTTGATGTGCTTGAAAATAATGAGCCAATTTCTATATCCTTAGACTATAATAATGAACGAAAAAATACCTTTGCATTTATGAATGCTCTCATGATGGATAAAGAAGAAATATTGGCTGTTGTAGGCATAGGTATTGATTTTAAAGATATTTCAGAACAATTTAAAAGTTATAAATTTGGTGAAAAAAGTAATATGTGGCTTATTGATAAGATTGGGAATATATATATATCAGAAGACACTCATCATTTAGACAAAAACATTAGTAACTTTTTACCACATAAAATAATAAATTCTGACAATTTTTCTTTTGATCAAGGAGATAACTCTGCGAAGGTTATCGACTATAAAAATGCTGACGGTATAACTTATGATTTGATTTTCCAAAAACTTGAGTCAACTGATTGGGGATTAATATTACAGATTCCAAGGGAAGAAAGTATAGCTTTTATTGATTCGATTAAAATTAATACTTTAATTGCTTGTCTAATCACAATATTTCTTTTAGTTATTATGTTTTATTTAATTTCAAATAAAATTGCCAATCCATATAAAAGAGCAATTGAGCTTAACAGAGAAATGGAGCAAATAGTAAAAGAGAGAACATTAGAGCTAAAAGAAAAAAATCAAAATATTATAGATAGTATTGAATATGCCAGAATGATCCAAGAATCAATTCTCCCTAGCCCAAAGGAAATGGACACTATATTTAAAGAAAATTTTATATTTTGGAAACCTAGAGATATAGTTGGGGGAGATTTTTACTATACGAAGATTTTTGAGAGTGGATCCATTGTTATTATAGGTGATTGCACGGGTCATGGGGTTCCAGGAGCTCTAATGACGATGACTGTAAATTCCATTTTGAATTATATTATTGATGAAGAAAGTATTAAAAACCCAGGAAATATTCTAAGTAAGTTAAATATTCACTTAAAACAAACCCTTTATGGACGAAGTACAAATTCAGATATTGATGATGGCTTAGATGCGGGAATTGTCTATATCGGGGGTGCTGGTGAATGTATTTTTGCAGGTGCTAGAATTTCTTTATTAATTAATAACAAGGATAAATTTGAAGTCTTAGAGGCAGATAAAAAAGGAATAGGGTATAAAAACACTCCAGATAATTATGATTTTAAAAACCAAAATTTTAACCCACAAAAAGGTGATATAATTTATATGACAACAGATGGATATATCCATCAAAACGGTGGGGAAAAGGACTTTTCTCTGGGTAAGACAAAATTCATGGAAATTTTACAAGAAGTATATGAATATGAGCTATCTGAGCAAAAACTTACACTTGAAGAAAAGCTCTTATCCTATATGGGTGAAAACCCTCAAAGGGATGATATTGCCGTGATTGGATTTAAACCGCCCATAGTTAAAAGGGGGTGAATTTATGAAAGATACTGATATTAATAATATATTTCAAAAAGAAATGATGATTATCGAAAATGCCTTGCTTGAAATTGAAGAAAACGAAGACTTAGGAAATATTTCGATAGATAAGTTTGCAAAATTAGCTAAGGACTATCACAACTTGTTAAAGTTATCAAAAAAGGTATTTAAAATAAGCGACTCACAAGGCAAAGAACTTAAAATTAAAACTACTGATATCTCTAATATTCTTAATAATTCTCATCAAGGTTTTTTGACCTTTACTAACAATTTAAAGGTAAATAAAGAATATAGTTCAGAATGTTTAAGGATTTTTGAAAAAAGGATTGCAGGAGAAGATATTACACAATTATTATCAAATGGCAATTCTCAAAAAGAAAAAGAATTTAAAGAAACCTTTACGAAAATATTTGAAGAATCAGTATGTGAAAATAGAAAAGCTCTATTAAAAAAATTGCCAAATATTATACATTTAAGGGAAAGCATTATTAATTTAAATTATCAACTTATTACTCAAGTAATTGAAGGTAGTAAGGATCTAATAATGCTAGTTCTCACCGATATAACTGAAAGGCAAAAAATAGAAGATCAAGTAGTATATTTAAGCTATCATGACAAACTAACCTCTTTATATAACAGAGTATATATGGAAAGTATTATCCCACAGCTCGAATCAGAAGAGGCGATGCCTTTAAGTTTAATCATGGCGGATATGAATGGATTAAAATTAACTAATGATGTTTTTGGTCATGAAAGTGGCGATAAGATTTTAGTAAACGCAGCCAAGGTACTATTAAGTTCCATTAGAAAAACTGATTATGTAGCTAGGTGGGGGGGAGATGAGTTTCTTATTATACTTCCTAACACTGATAAAGAAAAATGTGAACAAGTATGTGAGCAAATTAACCTAAAAGCTAAGCAGGTAGAAGCAGATCCAATCGAAATTAGCTTAGCTTTAGGGTCTGCCACTATTTGTAATCCGGATACTAAAATATTCGAGTTATTAAATATCGCCGAAAATAGAATGTATAGTAATAAAATCACAGAAAGTAAACATATCAGAAGAAAAATAATTTTAAATATGAAAAGCACCCTGTATACTAAATGTTTTGAAGATCCAGAACATTTTACAAGGATGCAAAAAATGGCTTTAAATTTTCTTTCATTTTTAAAGTTTAGATCTGACGTAATAGATGAACAAATCGTACTTGATTTTATCGAGCTACATGATATTGGTAAAATTGCTATTCCTAAAGAATTATTAGCTAAAAATGAAACCTTAAAAGAACAAGAATGGGAAATTATGAAAAACTATACTGAAGTAGGTTTCCGCATGGCAAAATCTATTGATGAAAACTTTCTAGCGGGTAATATTTTAGCCTTACGGGAAAGATGGGATGGCTTAGGTTATCCTTACGGTCTAGAAAAAAATGAAATACCATTTTTAGCAAGATTCTTATCAATAATCGAAGCTTATGATGTTATGACCCATTGGCGTCCTTATAAAAAGGCTATAAGTAAAGAAAAGGCTATGGAAGAACTAAAGATTAATAAAGGCAAACAATTTGATCCAGAATTAGTGGATTTATTCTTAAATAATATTGAAGATATTGTTTCTTAATAAGGGATAAAAGGATGATTGTGTGGATAAAATAACGACCATTGCACTACAAAGGTTAGTTATATTTAAAGATCTAAATATAGAAACCATTAACCTTTTAACAGAAAAGGCAAATTTAGTCGATATGGAAAAAGGGAAAACTATATTTATAGATAAAGACGAAGTAAAGCAAATATATATAGTAGTTACAGGCAAAGTATCTTTATATAAAATATCGGAATCAGGGCAAAAGAAAGTAATTTTCATTTTAGATCAAGGTAGCTTAATTAATGAAGTTATTTTAGATGATTTATCAGCCTCAATTAATTGTGAAGCCTTTGAAAAAGGTAAACTTTTAGTTTTTGCAAAGAATGATTTTTTAGATATAATGAAACAAGATTTTGAACTTACTAAAAATGTGCTCAATTCTTTTGCCATAAAAGTGCGCAGACTATATAGACAAATGAAAAATACGACTACCCTAAATATGGAGAAAAAACTTGCAGCTAAGCTTTGGAAATTATCGAAAGACTATGGGCAAGAGGTGGAAGAAGGGGTGGTTATTAATTTAAAGATTACGATTACCTATTTAGCAGATATGTTTGGATGTGCTAGAGAAACTACCTCAAGAGCCTTAAAGAAACTTGAAGATTCAGGATTAATAATAACTAAAGGCAGGAAAATAATTATCCCAGATAGAAGTGAATTAGCAAAGTATTTTAAGAGCTGTGATTAATATCACAGTTTTTTTTGTATACAAAACCTATAATGTAATCAAGCCAACAACAACAAGGAGGAATGAACATGGGATTCAAATTAAGCGTAAATACTTTTAATGAAGCGTTAAAAGAGATCACTAAAGATTATAAGATTTATGCACCTAAAACATTTGAAGGCATGGGAGCATTTTCTGATACGGATGTAATTAGATACGGAGAAATTACAGATATTAATGAAGTAGTATTTGAGCAAAAATCAAGTTTTTCCTTTAAAGAAGTTATTATGCCAATCACTCAAACTTTATTTTACTTTACAGAAGATAAATGGCAAGAGCCAAAAATTGATGCCAAAGATATTTTAGTATTATTAAGAAGTTGTGATTTACACGCTGTAAAAAGAATGGATGAAATTTATTTAAACAATGGTGCGATAGATCCGTATTATAAAGCTCTCCGTGATAAAACTAAGTTTATCTTAATGGGATGTGAGCATAGTTTTGATAATTGTTTTTGTGTAAGTATGGGAACTAATACAACTGATGAACACGATGCCTATATTAAAAAAGATGAAGATTATGTTTACTTTGATGCAAAAAATAGTGGATTAGTAAGTTACTTTACTCACAAAGAAAAAGAAGTAGTAGAACTAGAGCCTGAATTTGTAACGCAAAATGAAGTAAAAGTAAAAATTCCAGATAATTTAAATCAAGATATTATGAACTCTAAAATGTGGGAAGAGTATTCTGGAAGATGTATAGCATGTGGAAGATGTAATTTTGTCTGTCCAACCTGTACCTGTTTTTCAATGCAAGATATATTCTATAAAGATAATCCTAATGCTGGGGAAAGAAGAAGGGTTTGGGCTTCTTGTCAAGTAGATGGATATACTGATATAGCTGGCGGTATGCAGTTTAGAAAAACTAAAGGTGAAAGAATGAGATTTAAAGTACTTCATAAAGTATATGACTATAAAAAAAGATTTGGCTATCATATGTGTGTTGGTTGTGGTAGATGTGATGATATTTGTCCAGAATATATTTCTTTTTCGAATTGTATCAATAAATTAGAAAACGGAATGAAAGAGGTGGCTTCTAATGAAAGATAATGTATATATGCCTTTTCAATCAGAAATCCTTGAAATTAAACAACACACCGATATCGAATATACCTTTAAAATGTCCTATAAGGGAAATGTAAAACCAGGTCAATTCTTTGAAGTTTCTCTTCCTAAGTATGGCGAGGCTCCTATCTCAGTTTGTGGACTGGGTGATGATTATATTGAACTTACTATTAGGAGAGTAGGAACTGTTACTACCGAAATTTTTAATTATAAAGTTGGTCAAAAACTCTTTTTAAGAGGGCCTTATGGTAATGGTTTTGATATCGAAAAATATAAAGGTAAAGAAGTAGTTGTTGTAGCAGGAGGAACAGGATTATCACCAGTTAGAGGAATTGTCCAGTATTTTGCAGATCACATGGAGGAAGTAAAAAGCTTTACCTTGATTGCAGGGTTTAAAAGTAAAGATGACCTTTTATTTAAAGATGATTTAGCCAAGTGGGAAAAGAAAATTAACCTTATTGTGACTGTAGATAAAGCCGATGAAGATTATCAGGGTAATGTAGGCTTAGTTACAAAATATATAGCTGATTTACCTATAAAAGATATTAATAATACAGAAGTAATTATTGTTGGACCTCCTGTAATGATGAAATTTGTAGTGAAGGAATTTAGTGCTCTGGGATTAGCTGAAAATAAAATATGGATTTCATTTGAACGTAAAATGTGCTGTGGCTTAGGTAAATGTGGACACTGCAAGATCGATTCAACCTATGTATGTTTAGATGGACCAGTATTTAATTATACAGATGGTAAATTCCTACAAGACTAAGGAGGGTTAATTATGGATATAAATACAAAAAAACTAATGAAAAACGCATTTCGTGTTACTAAAAATAGAGGCATTACAGCTATTAGAATAAGAGTTCCGGGTGGATATTTAGAGGCAAAGTATTTAAATATATTACAAGAAGTAGCAGATAAATATGGGAATGGAAGTCTACATTTAACCACTAGACAAGGCTTTGAAATACCCGGAATAGACATGAAATATATTCCCGAAGTAAATAAACTAATTCAACCCATAATTGAAGGTTTAGAGATAAATCAAGAAGCTATAGATGGTGGGTATCCAGCTGCAGGTACAAGAAATGTGACTGCTTGTATAGGTAACAAGGTCTGTCCTTTTGGTAATTATGATACGACTGCATTTGCCAAGAAAATTGAAAAAGCCATTTTCCCTAATGACCTACATGTTAAAGTGGCCTTAACAGGTTGTCCAAACGATTGTATGAAAGTAAGAATGCACGATTTTGGTATTATCGGTATGACTGAACCCCAATATGATCCAAATCGCTGTGTGGGCTGTCAAGCTTGCGTGACTAATTGTGAAAAAAGATCAGTAGGGGCACTTAAGTTTGAAAACTTTAAAGTTGTACGTGACCATGATAAATGTATTGGTTGTGGTGAATGTATTACAAAATGTCCGAACGGTGCTTGGACAAGAAGTAAAGAGAAATATTATAAATTAGTAATCATGGGTAGAACAGGTAAAAAGGATCCAAGATTAGCAATGGATTTCATTAAATGGGTAGATGAAGATAGTATAATTAAAATAATTGTTAACACCTATGATTATGTACGTGAATATATTGATAAAGATGCTCCTGGTGGAAAGGAACATGTGGGCTACATCGTTGATCGGACAGGACTAAAAGTATTTAAAGATTATGTTTTAAAAGATGTAAAATTAGGTGAAAAAGCTGTACTAAGTGATAAGAATTAACACTACGTTTAAGGCGTAGTGTTTTTTTGTGTAATAATTTCTTGACAAGACCAGTAAAGATGTTATAATTGCAAGAAAATTACAATTTACTATTATTCAATTTAAAAGTAACTTTATGGAGGATGGTTAGGATGGAGAAAGAAAGCAAAAATATTGTGTTAATTGGTATGCCAGGATGTGGAAAAACAAGTATAGGAAAAAACTTAGCAGAACAGTTAAAGATGAATTTCATAGATGTAGATGAATATATTGAACAAAAAATGCAAATAAGTATTCCAGAAATATTTAAACAAGGTGAAGAACATTTTAGAAAAATTGAAACTAGGTGTATAGAAGAACTAAGCAAATTATCATCTACTATTATTTCTACAGGTGGCGGAGTAGTTAAATCACCTTTAAATATCGAGTTTTTAAAGGAAAATGGAATAATTATTTTTATTAATAGACCGTTAGAAAATATTGTAAATGATATTGATATTGGTGTTCGTCCTCTTTTAGCAGATGGTAAAGAAAAAATATTTAAGCTCTATCAAGATAGAATCGGGCTTTATAATAAATATAAGGATTATGAAATAATTAATGATAGTTCTCTAGAAAATGTGATGGAAAAAATGAGTGAAATTTCTCAAAAAATTTCTTGACAAAAGGATATTAAGAATAATATAATGATAAAAATTAATAATAATAAAAGCAATGCGTAGGGAGAGTAGCTATTTTCGAAACATTTCAGAGAGCCGGTGGTGGTGGGAGTCCGGTATGATTAGAGATAGTGAATGGGCCTACAAGCTGTAGACTGAAATTACTTTTAGTAAGAGTAGGAAACTACCGGAGCACTTCACCGTTAAAAGAAGTCGGGTATCGGATTGAATTAAAATAATCTCGTACTTTGTCTTATAGGCTTTTTGCTTATAAAGGTGGTATAGCGAAATTAACCTTTCGTCCTTTATGGATGGAAGGTTTTTATTTTATTCATTTCCCGTACTTAAAGAGAGGGGCTTTTGCCCAATTAAGGTGGTACCGCGAAAACTTTTCGTCCTTTTGGATGGAAAGTTTTTTTTTATTTTTAAGGAGATTAATATAAGGAGGTAAACTTATGTTTCCAGAGACTAAGGAAGATTTTTTAACGCTTACTAAGAAAGCTAATTTAATTCCTATTTATAAGGAATATTCATCTGCACTTGAAACGCCCTTAGCTGTTTTTTTAAAGCTAAAAAGTAATAAACATGCGTTTTTATTAGAAAGCGTAGAAAGAGGAGTCCAAATGGGGAGGTTTTCTTTTGTTGGATTTGAGCCTAGGGCAATATTTAAGGCTAAAGATAAAGAAATAAGTATAGAGGAACAAGGAGAAATCACCAATTACACTTGCCTTGACCCTTTAAAAGAAATAGAGGGAATTTTCCAAAAGTATATTGCTTTATCTGTACCAGAACTACCTATGTTTTCAGGGGGAGCGGTAGGTTACTTTGGTTATGACATGATTAGAAACTGGGAGGATATACCTAAGGGTAATATTAAGGATACTGATTATCCTGATTGTTTATTAATGTTTACCGATCAGCTAATTATCTTTGATCATGTAAAACAAACGATGAAAATTGTAATCAATGTCCATGTGGGGAATAATCCTGAGGAGCAATATCTAGAGGCTCTACAAAAGATAGAAATAATTAAGGCAAAATTAGATAGACCTATTCCTAAAGATAAATTACAGAAAAATAAACAAAAGGAAGAGTTAGATTTTCAGGAAAATACTACCCCAGAGGAATTTAAGGAAAAGGTAAAAAAGGCCAAGAAATATATTGAAAGCGGTGATATTTTTCAAGTTGTAATATCTCGCAAGATAGATTTTGAATTAAAGACAGATCCATTATTAATCTATCAAAGTTTAAGATCCTTAAATCCTTCTCCTTATATGTTTTACTTAGACTTTGCTGATATTAAGCTAGTTGGTTCATCCCCAGAAATAATGGTCAAAGTAGAAAATAATAGGGCTGAACTAAGACCGATTGCGGGAACTAGACCAAGAGGAAAAACTGCAGAAGAAGATAGTGTTCTTATAGAAGATTTATTAGCTGATGAAAAGGAAAAGGCAGAACATTTAATGCTTGTTGATTTAGGTCGAAATGATTTAGGAAGAGTTAGCCAGTATGGAACTGTAAAGGTAGAAGAATTTATGAAGGTAGAAAAATATTCGCATGTTTCTCATTTAGTATCTAAAGTTACAGGAAAGTTAAAAGAGGGTTCAAATTGTTTTGATGTACTAAGAGCAAGCTTTCCTGCTGGGACGGTTTCAGGTGCACCTAAAATAAGAGCTATGCAAATTATTGATGAATTAGAAGGGGAGGCAAGAGGACCATACGCAGGAGCGGTAGGTTCTCTAGGTTATAACGGTAATCTGGATACTTGTATTACTATTCGGACTTTAATGATTAATAAAAATAGAGCAACTATTCAGGCAGGAGCAGGAATTGTTGCTGATTCTAACCCAGTAAATGAATATCTAGAAACGTGTAACAAAAAGGGGGCAATTTTAAAAGCAATAGAAATTGCTACGAAGGGGGAAGAAGATTGATTTTAGTAATCGACAATTATGATTCGTTTGTATATAACTTAGTTCAATATTTAGGATCCTTAGGAGAAGAAATTAAGGTAGTGCGTAATAATAAAATTACACTTAGCGAGATAGAGAAACTTAATCCTCTGAAAATCGTGATTTCACCAGGACCTGGTAAACCAGAAAATGCAGGAATTAGTAAAGATGTAGTTAGTTATTTTTCGGGAAAGATTCCTATTTTAGGGGTATGTTTAGGTCATCAATGTATTGGCGAAGTATTTGGAGCAAATATTTCTCAAGCAAAAAGTATTGTTCATGGAAAAACATCTATTATTACACATAGTGAAGGGGGAATCTTTAGGGGTATCCCACCAGGGATATTAGTAACGCGGTATCATTCTTTAGTTATTTTAAAAGAAAGCATACCGAAAAGTTTAAGCATAACTGCTGTTAGTGAGGATGGAGAAATAATGGCAATCAAGCACAAGGATTACCCTACGTATGGAGTACAGTTTCACCCTGAATCCATTGCAAGTCAGTATGGAAAAGAAATATTAGAAAACTTTCTCAAAATATAAAGAGAAAAATTGAGAGGAGATGAGCTTAGTTATGAAAGAGGCAATTAGTAGAGTAGTTAGAGGAGAAAATTTATCTATAGAAACGGCAACGAGTGTTATGAAAACAATTATGGAGGGTAATGCTACCCCTGCACAAATTGGAAGCTTTTTAACAGCATTAAGAATAAAAGGAGAAACACCAGAAGAAATAATTGGCTTTGCAAGAGTAATGAGAGAAAAAGCAATTTCTATTAAATCAACTCATCCTTTTTTAATCGATAGTGTGGGTACTGGAGGAGATGGAAGTGGAACTTTTAATATATCCACTACGGTATCTTTTGTAGTAGCAGGAGCAGGTCTAGCTGTAGCAAAACACGGAAATAGGTCAGTCTCTAGTAGATGTGGGAGTGCAGATGTATTAGAAGCTTTAGGAGTAAAGATTGATTTAAATAAAGAAGAAGTGGAAAGGGTTTTAAATAGCACAGGCTTAGGATTTATTTATGCTCCTAATTTTCATAAAGCTATGAAACATGCAATAAATCCCCGTAAAGAAATAGGGATAAGAAGCATTTTTAACCTTTTAGGACCTTTAACTAACCCTGCCCAGATTAAATATATGCTTTTAGGTGTATATGATCCTAATTTAACGGAAATTATTGCAGAGGTTTTAAGGGAACTAGGAATAGAAGGTGCGTACGTAGTTCATGGAGATAGTGGATTAGATGAAATATCAATAACAGGTCCTAGTAAAATTACACAGTTAAGTGAAGGAAAAATTATAAACTATGAAATTACACCTGAACAATTTGGTTTTGCACGGAGAAGTCTTGAAGAAATAAAAGGAGGTAATGCCGCTCTAAATGCGAGAATTACCCAAAAGGTTCTAAGAGGAGACAAGGGAGCTTTTAGAGATATTGTAGTCTTAAATAGTGCGGCTCTTTTTTGTACATCAAAATTAACCAAGGATTTATCAGAAGGGGTTCAGTTAGCTAAGGAAATTATTGATTCTGGTCTAGCCCAAAAAAAACTTAATGAATTAATAGAGGTTAGCAACAAAGTGGGAGGCGAGAGGTTATGATCTTAGAAAAAATTGTGGATTTTAAAAAAGAAGAAATAAAGCAAAAAAAGAAAGTAAAAGGTACTTTTAAAGATGCCTTAAATAAACCTGGAATTAGTTTAATTGCAGAAGTTAAAAAGGCCTCTCCTTCTAAAGGTGTTTTAAGGGAAAACTTTAATCCGGTCCAAATCGCTAAAGATTATGAAAATGGGGGAGCAAGGGCAATTTCAGTTCTGACTGATGCTAAGTTTTTTGGGGGATGTAGTGAAGATTTAACACTAGTTAAAGCAAATGTAAATTTACCAGTCTTACGCAAGGATTTCATTATTGATCCTATACAAATTTACGAAGCCCTATCTTTAGGTGCAGATGCTATTCTTTTAATTGTGGCAATCTTAACTGAAAAGAAGTTAAAAGAGTATATGCAAATAGCAGCGGACTTAGGTTTAGATGTTTTAGTAGAAGTACACAGTAGAGAAGAATTAGCAAAAGCTCTTGCTGTAGGAGCAAAAATTATAGGCGTTAATAATCGAGACTTAAGGAGCTTTCAGACAGATATCAAAGTCACCTTAAATTTAGCCGAGTTTGTACCTAGTGATTGTATCTTAGTAAGTGAAAGTGGAATTTCTAGTAAAGATGATTTAAAAAGATTACAAGAAGTAGGTGTAGATGCAGTTTTAGTGGGAGAATCTCTAGTAAAGGAAAAGGATATACAGGCAAAGATTAAGGATCTCTTGTCATGACTTGGATAAAAATTTGCGGAATTACAAATATCCCTGATGCTAAACTAGCCTGTTCCTTAGGAGCAGATGCTTTAGGTTTTATTTTTGCCCCTAGTACAAGAAAAGTAAATCCCAAAATTGCGCAGGAAATAATAAAAGATCTTCCTTTTGATGTAGAAAAAATTGGCGTATTTATGGATGAAGATATAAAGGTTGTTCAGGAAATTGCAGAATATTGTGGTTTAACGGGTCTCCAATTTCATGGTAAGGAATCACCGAAATATTGTAAGAATTTTGCTAAGTACAAAGTAATTAAATCTTTTCGGATTAAAGAAGAGCAAGATTTAGAAAAGACTAATGATTATTTAGAAAATGTTGACCTGATTTTACTTGATACCTATGTTCCAGCAGTTCCAGGAGGTACAGGAAAAACCTTTCCTTGGGAGATTGCTAGAAAGCAGGTCGGGGGAGGAGTTCCCGTAATTATTGCTGGGGGGATCAATGCTAGCAATGTAAATAAAGCCATTCGGGTAGCAAGTCCTTTTGGAATTGATATTGGAAGCGGAGTAGAAAGTGAGCCTGGAAAAAAGGATAAAGAAAAGTTAAGTAAGTTATTTAAGACTTTAAATTCTAAGGAGGAAATGAGATATGAATAGATTGGGATATTTTGGGGAGTTTGGAGGACAGTTTGTACCCGAGACCTTAATGCCTGCTTTAGAAGAACTAGAATCAGCTTATAATAAATATAAAAATGATGATGAATTTACAAAAGAGTACAACTATTATTTAAAAGATTATGTAGGCAGAGCTAATCCTTTATATTATGCACAGCAGTTAACTAAATATTTAAAGGGAGCAAAAGTTTATTTAAAAAGAGAAGATTTAAATCATACCGGATCTCATAAAATTAATAATGCCTTAGGTCAAGCCCTTTTAGCTAAAAGAATGGGGAAAAAAGAGTTATAGCTGAAACTGGTGCAGGTCAACATGGTGTTGCTACTGCTACAGCTGCAGCATTACTAGGACTTGAATGTGAAATATTTATGGGAAGGGAAGATGTACGTCGTCAAAGTCTTAATGTATTTCGGATGGAGCTTTTAGGAGCAAAGGTTAGAAGCGTAGAATCAGGAACAAAAACACTTAAAGATGCAACTAATGAAGCTTTACGTAACTGGGTAGCAACTGTAGAAAATACTCATTATATAATTGGCTCAGTCGTAGGACCACACCCTTATCCTTTGATGGTTAGAGATTTTCAAAGTATTATTGGAAAGGAAGTAAAAGAACAAATTCTAAAGCTAGAAGGAAAATTACCAGATTTATTAATTGCCCCTGTAGGTGGGGGAAGTAACTCCATGGGTCTATTTCACCCTTTTATAGATTCAAAGGTAGAGATGATTGGGGTTGAAGCGTACGGAAAAGGTATTGATACAGATCAGCATTCTGCATCTTTAACCCTAGGAACTAAAGGAGTATTACATGGAGCTTTAAGTTATTTACTACAAAATGAAGATGGTCAAATCTTACCAGCTCATTCTATTTCAGCAGGTTTAGATTATCCAGGAGTAGGACCTGAGCATAGTTATTTAAAAGATAGTAAAAGGGTAAAGTATGTAGGAATTACAGATAAAGAGGCATTAGAAGCCTTTAAATTATTATCGAGAGTAGAAGGAATAATTCCCGCGCTTGAAAGTGCTCATGCCATTGCCCATGCGTGTAAAATAGTTCCACAGTTAAGTAAGGATAAAACTATTGTAATTTGTCTTTCTGGTCGGGGCGATAAAGATGTAGCAGAAGTTTGTGATTTATTAAGGGGTGAAGTAAATGAATAGAATTGATCAAACTTTTAAAAAGCTAGCTAGTCAGAATAAGAAAGCATTAATTCCATATGTTAGCGTAGGAGACCCTAATTTAGAATTTACAGAAAGGTTAGTTTTAAAGCTAGCAGAAGAGGGAGCAGATTTAATTGAATTAGGTATTCCTTATTCAGATCCTGTAGCAGATGGACCAACTATTCAAAAGGCATCAGCCAGGGCACTATCTGGAGGGGTAACACTTGAAAAAATATTTTCTTTAATTTTACGCTTAAGAGAAAAAACGCAAATACCATTAATAATCATGAGTTACTTTAATCCCATCTATGTAAAAGGTATGGAAAACTTTACTAAAAAAGCATCTGCTAGCGGAATAGATGGAATTATTATTCCAGATTTACCAGTTGAAGAAGCGGGTATTTTTAATGAATTGGCCAAAGAACAGGGAATATATTTAATAAATTTAATAGCTCCGACTAGCAATAAAAGAATTAAGAAAATTGTCCAAAATTCTAAAGGATTTATTTATTGTGTAAGTAGCTTAGGTGTAACAGGAGCAAGGGCAGGAAACTTTAATAATTTAGAAACGTTTTTACAAAATATCCGAGCGGAAACTGATTTACCCTTAGCAGTAGGTTTTGGAGTATCTACTAGCGAGCAGGCTAAAAATATAGCTCAGTATGCAGAGGGTGTTATTATAGGAAGTGCTTTGATTAATCAGATTGAAAAAAATATAGATCAAAACTATTTTAATCAAGAAAAAGCATTAAGTGATGCTTCTAGTTTTATTAGGGATTTAAAAGGAGCCATGAGTATTTAATATTTCTAAAAATAGAAATATATAATTTATTTTAATGGGTTAGTAGCTTAAACATTTAAACACTAACCCATTAGTTTTAACGAACCAAACTTTTACATTTTTGTAGGAATATTTTTACGTTTTTTCTTCTTCAGCTATTTTTTCGGGACTCATTTTACCTCTACCCAATCTATCGCACAAGGAAAGAAGAGCAATATCTTCTAATTTAACTTCAGAAAGCATACTTTTAATCTTAGCAAATGGCAGATTTTTAACTACATAAAGAATTTGCATATGCCACCTAACCATTTTTGAAACCTCATGAATAAGGTTTTTTTCGGCACCTAAACTAGTTAAAAAATCCTGAGCTAATTTTTCGCCTAGTTTATCGTGATTATAGGCTGTTATTTTCCCCTTTTTAATTTTAGTAGCCGGTACCTTCCCTAAATCATGTAAAAGTGCTGACCACATGAAAACTCTAGGATTGCTGCTTTGATTTTTTCTACTTGCTGCGTGATCAACTACTTGCATGGTATGGTTCCAAACATTTCCTTCCGGATGATGCTGGGGTGATTGCTCAGTCTTTTTTAAATCTCTAAGCATGGTAAAAGGATAATTATCTAGAATATTATGCTCATTTAATAGCTTAGTAAAATAATTTGAGGGTTTTTCGTCATTTAATAAATGCTTTTCAAAATCTGTAAAGATAAATTGATTAGTTTTCATCTGATTACCTTTCGTTAAAAACATAATAATAATTTTATTTTGCGTAAGGCAAGTAGCGATTATGTGAGGAAAAATTTTGCTGTGAAATATAAGATCATTGTCTTTATTTGCTTAATAGAATGTAACCACTTTTAACCTTTTACATAAATTAAAGTAGAAGGGAAAAGGGAGGTTTTTTTATGCTTATTCATGTCGTGAAAAAAGGAGATACTCTTTGGAAGATAGCAAAAAAATATCGCGTTTCTATAGAAAGAATAATTGAAATTAATGAGCTTAAAAAACCAGATCAATTGGTCGTTGGTCTTGCATTATTAATTCCAGAAGAAAAAATCATTCATACTGTTAGAAAAGGAGAAACATTATGGCTTATTGTAAACAAATATGGGATTTCATTACAGACGTTAATTGATGCAAATAAGATTGCAAATCCTGATCTTATTTATCCTGGTACTAAATTAATTATTCCAAGAAAAGAAAAACCTACTATTGAAGTAAATGCCTATACTTACAAATTGGGTCAAGAAGCTGTGCCAATAGTAAAAAATGTTGGTGAATATTTAACTTATTTAAGTCCTTTTGCTTATTTAATTAAAGAAGATGGTAACCTTCAAAGTATATGGGATATGCCTGCAATTGAAGCGGCTTATGCTGAAAATGTAGTTCCCATGATGTCGATTACAAATTTTACTGTAACTCAACTTGGAGAAAATTTAGCCCATGTGATTTTGGCAAGTCCTGAAATTATCGAAAATTTACTTACAAATATTATTAATATAATGAAAGAAAAAGGTTATAAAGGATTAAATATTGATTTTGAAAATGTGCTTCCGAGGGACCGAGAACCTTATAATAACTTTTTAAGACGTGCAGTAAAACGATTACATGCAGAAAATTATTTTGTTTCCACTGCTCTTGCTCCAAAAGTTAGTTCAGATCAACCTGGTTTGTTATACGAAGCTCATGACTATGAAGCACATGGCAAGATTGTAGATTTTATAATCTTAATGACCTATGAATGGGGATATCGTTTAGGACCACCTCAAGCTATTTCCCCTTTAAATCAAATAAAGCGAGTGTTAGATTATGCAGTTTCTGTCATACCAAGAGAAAAAATATTCTTTGGTTTTCAAATATACGCAAGGGATTGGCTCTTACCACATGTAAAAGGTCAAGAGGCAGAAACATTTAGTGTAGCTGAAGCTATTGATAGAGCAATAAGATATGGTGCTGATATCCAGTATGATCAATTAACTCAATCACCATTTTATCGATATAAAGATGAACAAGGAAGAATGCACGAAGTTTGGTTTGAAGATGCTCGTAGTGCCAAGGCAAAATTTGATACAGTAAAAGAATATAATTTACGTGGCATAAGTTATTGGGCCTTAGGTTATCCATTCCCACAAAACTGGGTTTTGTTAGAAGATACATTTAACATTAAAAAATATTTGTAATATTGTTAAAAGGCATTTAGGTAGATGCCTTTTTTTATTTGTTTAAATTGATATAATGGACATAATATATTAAGAATTTAGGTGAGAATAATACAGGAGGTAATTATTCATTTTCTAGTAAATAAGGAGAAGAATTATTCGTCTGTAATAGAATTTCAGAAATAAATATTAGCTAAAAAATATTGTAACAAGTTATTTTAAAGGATATATTTTATAATAAGGTTAAAACTAGTAAAAGGCAGGTGACATTAATAATTGATTGAACTACTTCAAGGCTATGGTTTATGGGGCATTTTTATATTATCTTTTTTGGAAGCAATTTTTTTCCCAGTCCCAGTGGAAGCAATTTTAATACCTTTTTTAGTATTACATCCAGATAATATGATTTTAGCAATCTTTTTAGCTACAATGGGTTGCTTATTAGGTGGGATAATTGGTTATAAGATCGGGCAAACAGGAGGAGTCAAGGTTGCTCATAGATTTATCAGTCCAGAAAAAATGGATTCTGGAATACTTTTTTATCATAAATATGGAGGCTGGGCGCTTGCACTTGCTATTTTGACTCCTTTACCTTATAAAGTTTTTACAATAGTTTCGGGCATTTTACAAATGAACTTTGCAAAGTTTGTCTATACTACTGTTTGGAGTAGGCTAGTAAGAATCACTATTATTAGTTTACTTACCGTGTATTATGGAGCTTATATTTTTGAAAATGCGTTAACCCTTTTTATGAATAATAAAACAATATTTTTAATTCTCGTGTTAATTATAGCTATAGCATATGGATATTATAGACATCGGATGAAAACCAAAGTGTAAAGCGATGAATATTAAAAATATTGATCGCTTTTGATTATTTAAGAACAATTTTATGTACAAATTTTGACTTTTTATAATTTTTATTGACTTTAAATTTACTATATGTTAAAAATACATTGTTTGTATTGATTATATGGTACAATGATACTTACATTTAATTTTTATAAGGGGGGTAGAAATTGTCAGAAGAAGTAATTAGATTAGTTAATATCTCTAAAAGCTATGATGGTGAAGAAGTCTTAAAAGGCATTAATCTTTATATTCTGAAAAATGAATTTCTTACTTTATTAGGACCTAGTGGTTGTGGCAAAACTACTACTTTAAGGATAATAGGTGGCTTTGAAGAGCCTAATAAGGGAGAAATTTTTTTTTAATGGATTAAATGTAGAGAAAATTCCACCTTTTAAAAGAAAGGTTAACACAGTATTTCAAAAGTATGCACTTTTTCCTCATATGAATGTTTTTGAAAATGTAGCTTTTGGATTAAAAATAAAAAAACTCGATAAAAATGTTATAGAAAAGAAAGTTAGTGAAATGCTAAAGATAGTGAATTTACCAGGTTATGAAAAACGATCTGTTGATTCATTAAGTGGGGGACAGCAGCAACGGGTTGCTATTGCAAGAGCACTAGTAAATGAACCAGAGGTTTTGTTATTAGATGAACCACTAGGTGCATTAGATTTAAAACTTAGAAAAGATATGCAAACAGAGCTTAAAAATATTCAACAAAGCTTAGGCATTACTTTTGTATATGTTACCCATGACCAAGAAGAGGCATTAACCATGTCTGATACGATTGTGGTCATGAATAATGGGGTAATTCAGCAAATAGGAACACCTATAGATATTTATAATGAACCTAAAAATGCTTTTGTTGCCGAATTTATCGGAGAAAGTAATATTATTGACGGTATTATGCTTAAAGACTTTTTAGTTAATTTTGCAGGTCGAGAATTTGAGTGTTTAGATAAAGGTTTTGGTACTAATGAAGAGGTAGATGTTGTAATAAGACCAGAAGATATTGAATTAGTTGGGGTAGAACAAGGTATGTTACAAGGCATGGTTGAGTCAGTAGTTTTTAAAGGTGTACACTATGAAATGATGATTTCTAATCAAGGTTTTAATTGGATGGTTCACAGTACGATTATGAAACCAGAAGGAACAAAGGTAGGTTTTTCCTTTAACACCGAAGATATTCATATTATGAAGAAGGTTAGAGAAGAATGAAAAAAACTTTACTAGCTTATCCTTATGTACTGTGGGCAATTATATTTATAATTTTTCCTCTTTTATTAGTTTTGTTTTATAGTGTAATTATTGCAACAGATTCTGGGTTTACCTTTACCCTGGTGCATTTTAAACGAGTTTTTGAACCTTTGTATCTGACTTTGTTTTGGCGTTCAATAAAACTTGCTGTAATATGTACATTAGTTTGTTTAGCTATTGGTTACCCGATGGCGTATCTATTATCAGGTTTAAATGTAAAGCTAAGGAATATTCTCATTCTATTATTTGTTGTTCCCATGTGGATGAATTTTTTAGCTAGAACATATGCGTGGATGACTTTACTTGAAAAAAACGGACTTATTAATGAGATTTTAATGTTTTTACATTTACCTACTATTAATATTTTATACACGGATTATGCTGTAGTTTTAGGTATGGTTTATAACTTTTTGCCTTTTATGGTGTTGCCGATTTATTCAGTTTTAATTAAAGCGGACAAGTCCCTCATTGAAGCGGCGGGAGATTTAGGGGCAACTCCGGTTACTGTTTTTCGCAGAATAACTTTTCCGTTAAGTTTACCTGGTGTGATGAGCGGAATAACAATGGTATTTATGCCAGCCGTGACCACTTTTGTTATCTCTAGACTTTTAGGTGGAGCTCATTATTATCTTATTGGTAATTTAATTGAGCAACAATTTACTACCTCTTATGACTGGGGGTTTGGTTCTGCCCTTTCAACTGTACTTATGATTATGATTCTATTAAGTATAGGATTTATGTCTAGGTACGAGAAGGAGAATGAAGGGGGTAGACTATGGTGAAAAATTTTATTAAGAAAAGCTATATATTTTTAATATTTTTCTTTTTATATGCACCGATTTTTGTACTAATAGTCTATTCGTTTAATGAATCAAGATCGAGAGCTAATTGGACAGGCTTTAGTACAAAATGGTACAAGATGTTATTTGAAGATCAATATATTATGGATTCCTTGTATAATACTCTTAGTATAGGTTTAATATCAGCACTTATTGCTACAATTATTGGAACAGCTGCAGCAATAGGAATACATAGTATGAGAAAACATCAAAAAATGATAGTAATGAATGTAACTTATTTACCCGTTTTAAATCCAGATATAGTAACAGGAATTGCAATGATGCTATTATTTATTGTTATTAGTATACCTAGAGGATTTACTTCTCTTTTAATAGCACATATAACTTTTAATATTCCTTTTGTAATTATCTCGGTATTACCAAAGCTGAAGCAATTAAGTAAGCATACATTAGAAGCAGCTCTGGACTTAGGGGCAACTCCTTTATATGCTTATAATAAAGTAATACTTCCCCAAATATCATCGGGGATATTTACAGGGTTTTTATTAGCCTTTACCATGTCAATAGATGACTTTATAGTGAGCTTTTTTACAACAGGATCAGGAGTGTCTAATTTAGCAATAACTATTTATTCAATGGCACGAAAAGGGATAAATCCTAAAATCAATGCTATCTTAACAATTATGTTTATCAGCGTCTTGATTTTATTAGTTATAATTAATAATAGAATGGAAAAGGATGCTAAAAAAAATAAAGTATAAATTATACGAGGGGGAAAACTATTGAAAAAAAATCTTAAATTATTATTACTACTTTTGCTTACGACTTGCTTTATTTTAAGTGGATGTGGAAATGATAAAAAACCAACAATTACAGTATATAACTGGGGAGACTATATTGATAAATCTGTACTTAAGGATTTTGAAAAAGAACATGATATTAGGGTTATTTATGAAGAATATGCTACAAACGAAGATATGTATGTAAAGCTAAAAGCAGGCGGTGGGGACTATGATGTTATTTTCCCATCAGATTATATGATTAAAAGATTAATTGATGAGGATATGTTACACAAAATTGATTTAAACAAAGTACCTAATTATAAAAATATTGAAGATAGATTCAAAAATTTAGGATATGATCCTAATAATGAATATTCAGTACCATATATGTGGGGTACAGTTGGTATTATGTATAATAAAACGATGGTCAATGAACCCGTAGATAGCTGGAGAATTTTATGGGATGATAAATATAAAAAGCAAATTTTAATGCAATATAGTCAGCGTGATGCAATTGGAATTACTTTAAAAATGTTAGGCTATTCATTAAATACGAAGAATACAGCTGAATTAGAAGAAGCAAAAGATATGTTAATTAAACAAAAACCTTTAGTTCTTGCTTATGTTGTAGATGAAGTAAAAGATAAAATGATCGGTAATGAAGCAGCTTTAGCAGTTATTTGGTCAGGAGAAGCTCCTAATATGATTGAACAAAACCCGGATTTAGAATATGTAATTCCTAAAGAAGGTACTAATTTATGGTTTGATGCTATGGCAATTCCAAAGTCTAGTCAACATAAAGAAGAAGCCGAACTGTTTATTAACTATTTATGTGAAGCAGAAGCAGCTTTTAAAAATTCAGATTATATAGGGTATGCAACTCCAAATTCAGAAGCTAGAAAGATGCTTCCAAAGGAAATAACTTCAAATAAACTTTTCTATCCTGAACCTGATGATTTAGATAATAGTGAGGTATTTGTTGACCTTGCAGATTCATTAGCTGAATATGATAGGATTTGGACAGAAGTACAGGCAAAATAATACAGAGAAAAGGAAATATTAATTATCAAAACTCAAATGATCGAACAATTTAAGTCCACTGGGAAATTTACCGGTGGATTTTTTTGTGCCTTTTTTTATTTTGAGCATATACATATTGTACCTGGATTATGGGGGGATATATATGGATGGCTTAAATATAATTGCTAAAGAGATTAAAGAAATGCAAGGTAGATTAAGTTTTTATGGTTATAAAGTGGGAGTTTCGCAAAATGGTTGGGAAAGGATGTATTATGAAAACCTTATTTATCAAGAGACTTTTAAATTTGAGAAGTTACTGAAAAAGGCTTATAAGACTGTGAAGGACGATTCTAATAATAATCCAGTACAAGAATTTACTTTAGAAGAATTAGCTTATTTTGATGGTTCTAATGGCAAGCCTGCTTATGTAGCCATTAAGGGTTTTGTCTATGATGTAAGTTTAAATGCTACTTGGGGAGGAGGCAGTCATTTTGGGCTAATTGCAGGAAAAGATCTAACAGCTCAATTTTTAGGATGTCATCCTAGGGAAGAAGTTTTAAGGGTATTACCTAAGGTAGGGGTGGTTAAATAATGAACAAATGCCCAATAGTTTCATCTAAGGATAAAACTTCAGAAACATTAATTAAAGAAGCTATTAAAAAGATTGAAAAAACTTCAAAAGAGAAAATAAATTTAGTTTGGATTGAGGCTACAGGTTGTTCAGGTAATATTATTTCTTTATTAAATGCTGCTGATCCTGATGTGAATTATTTTCTGAAGAAAATGGTTAATTTTAAGTACAATAATAGTTTAATGGCTCCTGAAGGTGAAAGAGCCTATGAAGTATTTTTAGAAACTTTAAAAACCGAGTTTATTCTTGTCGTTGAAGGAGCAGTATCTACAGCGGATAACGGTTTATATACTGTACTAGCAAAATATCAAGGTGAATATATTACAGCTATGGAGGCAATTAAAAAGGCAGGTGAAAAGGCAAAATATATTTTAGCCGTAGGGACTTGTGCAAGTTTTGGAGGTATTTCTGCAGCAGATCCTAATCCTTCTAAGAGTATTAGCGTTGGAGAATTTCTAAAGAAAGAGATAATAAATATCCCTGGCTGTCCAGGTCATCCAGAGTGGATAATAGGTACCATCGCTCATTTAATTAGTTTTGGATTACTAGAATTAGATCGTAAACAAAGACCTATTGTTTTTTATGGAATTACTATTCATGACCATTGTCCACGAAGGTCTTATTTTGATAAAGGTATCTTTGCCCAAAAACTTGGAGATAAAGAATGCATGTTTAAACTTGGTTGCAGAGGACCAGTTACAAGAACAGATTGTCCTTATAGAAGATGGAATGATACCGATAATTGGCCAATAGGTAATAATACCCCTTGTATTGGTTGTGCAACAGAAGGTTTTCCAGATGGAATGCAGCCTTTTATTAGATATTAAAAAGTGAGGTAATTATGGCGAAAATAACAATTAACCCATTAACGAGAATCAGTGGTTTTTTAGAAATAGAAGTAGAGGTTGAAAAGAACAAAATTATTAATGCTAAAAGTAGTGGCATGCTTTTTAGAGGTTTTGAAAAAATGTTAAAGGGTAGATCCCCTTTAGATTCAGTATATTTTACTCAGCGCATTTGTGGAATTTGTTCAACTGCTCACAGTATGGCATCTAGTCTAGCCCTGGAAAATTTACTAAATATTGAAGCGAGTAATAATGATAAGATGATTAGGGATTTTATGCATGGCTGTGAATTTATCCAAAATCATTTACGACATTTTTATCAATATTCGCTACCAGATTTTGTCTATATTCCAAGTATTTCTCCATTAGGAAAGGAAAAAATGACAAGGTTACCTGAAAATATTAATAATAAATTAGCTAATAATTATTTCACATCCTTGGAATATAGTAAAATGGCACATGAAATGTTAGCTGCCTTAGGAGGAAAGGCTCCTCATAATCATGGTATCTTTGTGGGAGGAGTAACAGTAAATTTAGATATTGATATTTATAATCAGATAAAATTTATGCTGGAAAAGATTAAAACTTTTGTAGAACAGGAAATGATTACAGATGTTTCTATCCTTGCGAAATATTATCCAGAGTACTTTGAAAATGGAATTGGTTATAAAAATCTAATGACTTTTGGTTCTTATAACAATTATCAAGAACCTGAACTTAACTTTGTTAATCCTAAGGTTTTAGTTGGTGGCAAAATTTATCCTTTTGATGCTAATAAAATAACAGAGAATATCCATTATTCTTGGTATAGAGGAGAAGACAAAGAATATATTCCTTATGATGAGATGGTAGAAGTAAATCGCGAAAAAGAAAATGCCTATTCTTTTATTAAAGCTCCACGCTATGGCGGGCTTCCCATGGAGGTGGGACCCCTTGCTAGAATGTATTTAAGTGGTGAGTATAATAGAGGAATATCAACCATGGATAGAATAATTGCAAGAGTTTTAGAAGTAAGGAAAATAGTAAATATTCTTGAAGGATTATTACAAAGGTTTAAGCTAAGGCCGGCAGAACAAAAGGTATATGTTGTAAATGATGGACAGGGAAAATGTTTAATCGATACTACAAGAGGGGGATTAGGTCACTGGATAGAGGTAAAAGACAATAAAATTGAACATTATGAAATTATCACACCTACAGTTTGGAATTTATCACCGAGGGATTCTAAAGGGCAGCTCGGTGTAATTGAAAAAGCTTTAATTGGCACAGAAATAGAAGATATAGGTAATCCAGTAGAAATTGGAAGGATAGTGCGTTCCTATGATCCTTGTGTCTCTTGTGCTACGCATATAGTGAGTGATGCTTTTTCTCCTTTTAAGATCAGGATAATTTAAATGAAAAAGGTATTTGCAATTGGAAATATAATGATGAAAGATGATGGGATAGCAATACACATTGTCCGGAATTTAACTACTTATTTAGAAGAACAAGGCTATCAAGTTTTTTTAGGAGAAACGGACTTTAATTATTGTTTGCGTAATATTGAAAATAATGATTTTTTGCTTATTATTGATGCAGTGTATCAGGGAAGTAATCCAGGGACAGTTAGCAGTTGGGAACTTAGTAAGATTATAACTACTCGTCAAAAGAGTATCTCTGCTCATCATCAGGGATTACTTAATAACCTGCATTGTAAACAAGTAAAAGGACATTTTATTGGTATCGAAATAGGCGAAGTTGATTTTGGCCTGGAATTAAGTAGTGTTATACAAGGTAGGTATGAGGATATTTTGAAAGAGGTAGTGGAAATAATTTCTTGTGTTAAATAATATTTGCGTATAAATACAGAACACCCAAACGTTAGGGATTTATCTAATGTTTAGGGTGTTTTCATTTTAGTTTAATATAAGTTTATTTTTAAAAGTTAGCTGAGTTTTCGACTTCACCTCGATTTAAATCTTTAATCATTTCAATAAACTCAGTAGTAACTTCAGAAAGGCTAGTGGAAGAGTTTTTTATGAAGCCAATTTTAAAAAAATTTCTTTAAAATTTAGAGGAATGGATTTGATGGAACAAGAGGGTACATTATCATGAAATTTTAAACCTAGATGAATTATATTAGTTGAAGAGATAATATTTAAAATATTATCCATATTATCAACTCTAATAACACTTAAAGGCTCAAATCCTATATCTTTAAAGAGAGGTAAAAACTTATCATAGTAACCATAAGAAGACACAACTAAAGGAAATTCTGCACAATCTTTAAGGTTAAAACTCTCTTTATGATATAAAGGGTTAGTAGGACCAAGATTAATGTGGATAGTTTCCGTAAAGATCTCCGTATACTCAAGGCGTTTTTTCTTAAATAATTCTAAATAGAAATTTTCTTGTTTATTACTAAAAGAGATAATACCAATATCAGATTTTCCGAGATTGAGATCATTAATTATATCTAAAGCTTTATTAGTTTTTAAATTAAAGTTAGTTGTATTATTATTATACTTCAAACAAAGTTTTACAAAAATATCTTGCACAAAAAGTAAGGATGGAGCAGATATATTTAAATTAAGTACATTGTTTTTAAATGTATTAGTAGTTAGTGTTTTAATGTAGTCTATATTTTCCATAATCGTTTCTGCATATTTTAGAAATTGCTCACCAATCTTTGTTAGTGATACGCCTTTATGGCTACGTGTAAAAATTGAAATATTTAGTTCGTTTTCTAACTCTTTAATACTTGCACTTAAATTAGGTTGGGAGATAAAGAGATTTTGGGCAGCTTTATTCATAGAGCCAGTTTTAGCAATTTCAACTACTTGAATAATATGAATTAATTTCACAAGATCACCTACCCTTTTTTACCTATTTATATTCTATTTTATCTTTTCGTAATACTAAATACAAATGATAAATTATTATTATATATATTATTGATAAGGGGTATATTGCTTAAATATTACCATTTTTTCAAATATCTCAATATAATGAACTTAAGAAAAGGGTAATCTTTAGCTGGCAAATATTATCTATTCTGTTTCCTGTACTTTCTTTAATTTAGTGTAAGAACTTAGCTAATAAATACAAAGAAAGGAGGGTAGTAATGTTATTTGATTAATAAATGGGTAATTAAGATAGTTAAAATTTATTGTTATTATTATTTAAAAGTCTAGAGGTTATTACCTTTATGAGAAACCTTTTATTTAGAGTATTTAGTAAAGAATCTTAGAGTTATCTAGACAATGGAATATGCTGATTTGAATTTACAGCTAATCGTTTAGCTGTAGTAGGCTAATTTATGTATTTAGAATTCAAGTACTAAGAAATCACCATTAAAAAATTAACCAAAAAATCTTTTGACTTATGAGCATTAAGAAAAATAGTATAGCAAAATGTATGAAAGGGAGTGGATTAGATGGAATTACAGAGCATTATCAATAGTCCTGGCTTATGGATTGCTAGTAGTTTTATGGTAATAATTATATTTGGAATTGCCTTAATATATTTCCGATTAGCTTTAAAGCAAGCCGAGAAACTGGGAATATCTAAAGAATTGAACAGGTCAGCTATAAGATCTGCAGCGATTACAAGTATAGGACCTTCATTTTCCTCAGTAATAGTACTCCTATCGTTAATAGCTGTAATTGGTGCACCAACAGCTTGGATGAGATTAAATGATGTAGGGGCAGCAAGGACGGAATTATCTATGGTTTCGATTGCATCAGGACTATTAGGTATAGATCCTTCATCAGCAGATTTTGGAGTTCAAGCATTTTCATATTCTATATGGGCAATGGCATTAAACAATTTAGGATGGTTTGTAGTAGCTTTAGTTTTAACGAGTAGAATGGGAAGAGCGGTAAACAAATTAAATCAAACGTATGATCCCAAATGGATTAGTCTGTTAATGTTAGGAGCCACTTTTGGAGTAACAGGGTTTTTACTATCTAATCAAATAATTTCAAAGTTACTTTTAGTTGATGTTCCATTTTTACAACGTATGGGAGGTTTATTACCAGCTATAGTATCAGCTTGCGTAATGCTGATAATTTCAAGGGTGTTTAAGAAACAAAAAAGGTTGCAAGAATTATCATTAGGGATAGCAATGTTAGTAGGAATCCTTGTTGCTCAAGGAGTTATTGGATAAATAGGGGGGGATTATAATGATAAAGGGTGAAAATGCAGATTTTAATAATCAAATTATTAAAATTGGTGTAATTGGGTTGAGTATGGCGATTGTAGCTAATTTTATACCAGCTCTATATTTATGGTTTGTTCATGGGGTTTGTCCTCCAATTGCAGATATATTTACTCTGTGGGGGTTAGCAGCTGCTGCCTTTGGAGTATCATGGGTAGTTCAACCAATAGCATACTATACTATTTTAGGGACAGCTGGAACTTATATGTCTTGGCTGTGTGGTAGTGTTATTGATATTCGTTTACCAGCAGTAACTATGGCACAAAAGGTTACCAATTTTGATGCAAATACAAAAGAGGGAGAAGTAATTTCAATTATAGGTGTCACGGTATCCATTTTTGTATCAGTATCAATGATAACAATATTTACACTGATTGGATATAAATTCTTGCCAATGTTACCAGAATTTATTAAAGAATCTTTTAAGTATATTCTTCCAGCATTATTTGGTGCTGTTTATGTAGAAATAATGAAAAAGAACTTTAAGGCAGGTTTGGGTACAATAGTAGTTGCCTTATTATTATATTTAGCCAGTTTCTTTAAAATAAATGCCGCTATAATGACCCTAACAATAGTAGCTTGCGGCATGATTGTTGCAAGAATAGTTTATAAATTAGAAAAAAGAGAGGATGAGTAAATTATGTTAAGTAGATTTCTAACAAGATTAAAGACTTTAACCAGTTTAGTTGGAGTAACTGGGTATGAGCAAGAGGTAATTAAATACTTGAGGGATGAGTTTAAAATGGTCTCAGATGAAGTAATCATTGATCCTCTTGGAAACCTTATTGCAGTAAAAAAAGGAACAGAAGATGGACCATCATTAATGCTTACTGCTCATGCAGATGAAATAGGATTTTGTGTTAAAAATATATTATCAAGTGGATTTATTCAATTTGAAAAGGTAGGTAATTTTTCAGACAAAATTTTAGCGGGCAGAGCAGTATGGATTATTTCTAATAACCAGAAGATTCCTGGGATAATTGGAATTAAGTCGAGTCATTTATCAACAGCAGAAGAAAAAAATAAAATACAATCTGTATCAGAACTATATATAGATTTGGGAACAAGCTCAAAAGAAGAAGTTGAAAAGCTTGGCATTAACATTGGAGATAGGATTATTCCACAAAGTGAATTATTTGAGATGAGTAGCGCTAATATGGTATGTTCTCGTGCATTGGATAATAGGATTAATTGTGCAGTAATACTGGAATTATTTCATGAGTTACAGGGAAAAGAATTTAAAGGTACTTTATATGGTGTAATAACAATTCAAGAAGAGTTAGCATATACCGGTGGCTCAGTTGTTGCCAATACTGTTGATCCTGATTATGCAATAATTCTGGATACTATTCCATCCATGGATACACCAGGAGTTAATTTAGAGTTAACGAATTGTATCCAACTTGGAAAAGGTCCAGCTTGCCCGTTGTCTTATGGTTTGGTTGGATTAGGAAATACTTATATTCACATCCATCCAGCAGTAAGAAAAATAATAGAAGAAAGTTCAAGGGAAGCAAATATAGATGTTCAGTATATTACTCTTTTACAAACTAATTATACTACAGATGCACCAATGATAGCTAAAAGTAACAAGGGGGTTCCTATTGGTACCTTAACTGTGCCTAGACGATATTCTCATAGTCCGCATGAGGTTGCAAATATAAGAGATGCGGTTGATTTAATAAAATTATTAAAGGTTATTGTTAAACGGAATGGGGAACAAAAAATATCATTTTTATTTAATGAAATATAAGTGATCATAAGTATTTTTTTGTTGGATTTTATTTAGGAAAAATTATTTATAATCCTAGATGCTAGTTATCATAGAACTGGTTAGATATAAGGGATAGAAGAATCTAGTTTTTCCTACCTTGTAGAAAATCCTTACCTAATAGTAATGTGATGGTAAGGATTTTCTGAGATTATAATAATTTGTGCTGATCTTATGTCTTTATGTTTATGATCAGTTTTTATTACCTAAATGCAATAGAAAATTGAAATACTAAAATGCTGTGATATTATGGAATATTAATTATTTATAAGTTATTTTAATTTGTCTTCAAATGCTTCGTCTGGAGTTAAATATTTTAAAATCTTTAGTGGGAGTGCATTGCATCAACTTTGCATACTAGCAATAGCTTCATTATAATATTGGTTAGTAAAAGGTGCCATTGGGGATGAAAAGTCGTATAAGAGCGTTATGGAGTACGTTTGTGCCTACCCCACTAGACCTATAAGTGTGTGCAAAATATACGTTGGTATCTGTTCCTATCTCTAATGATGAGAGTTCTGAAAACTCAAATCTATTGTCAGCTTAATAGTTTTAAAGACTTTTGAGAAACATTTTTTAGTTTCATTGATCAAGTTTATAAGAGCCCTTTAAACAGCTTCAGTTGTTGTGCCAGGGATTTTTCAGATTATTTCTTTTCGGGTATTGCGTTCAGTAATGGTGAATAGGACAGCATCAGACCTGTTTTTCTTTCCAATGAATTTATCAATCTCCAAGTGACCAAACTCAATACGATTATTAATGTGTTCGGGACGTTCGTCTATGCTAGTGCCAAGATGCCTTTTGTGTTTTCTGATTTTTCGTGGTTTAGTGGAACGTTTTACTTTTAAAGGTAAGTCAATATTTGCGATTTTAAGTAAACCAGTATCTACATAATTATAAAGTGTTTTAGTGCACACCATTTATTCTTTGTGAAATCTATTATACCTTCTGGCAGCTCCGCAAATAGCATCTAGTGAATGATTTTGTTAAAGAACAATTCTGCCACATGTATTATAAAAGTTTCACATTTAAGACGATAATGATGTATCATTTAAGTAGTCCATAGTGTGAACCACTACCTATAATTAATTGTTTGTGGTGAATTAATTATAGTACAGTTCGATCCACTATGAATTTCTTATTAGTTTAATTTGATTTTACAATGAAGCATTCTAATAATCTAAAGGTTTTTTTATATATTATTTAACAATGTAAAAGCATTTTTTTAGATAACCGATTAGTGTGAGCGTGGATTATCAAAACTTGGTGGTGTTGGTTCAGGCGCTCTAAAATGTTGTCCTGGCGTAGACAAATCAAAATAAAGTTTAGAATCTTCGGTAACTCCAAAGTCTTTGTTTGATCCTGTTTGTTGAATTTTATTTAAAGCTTCACGGAATAAAGCATTATGTGCTTCCTCACGATTAAGCAAGAAATCAATTGTTTCTCGTACATATTTATCATTTATTTGTCTATGCAAATGTTCGTAAACTACTTTTGCTCTTTGCTCTGCTGCAATATTTGATAAAATATCAGCTACTAAATCACCAGTTACATTGACATAGTTAGCTGTCCATGGAGACCCAGATGAATTCATTAGGGCTGGTGATAAACCTGTTAGAGTATGTGTTTCGATTTCTCCTGCTTGTACTTGTGTATAATCCACATCATGTCCATTTAATAGATTAATGGTTTGTGCAACCATTTCCATATGACTAAGTTCTTCAGCAGCAATATCTAAAAATAGATCTTTAATTGCAGGATCTTTAATTCTAAAACTCTGAGACATATATTGCATTGCAGCTTTTAATTCACCGTTTGGACCCCCTAGTTGCTCCTGCATTAATACGGCATATTGTGGATTAGGACGCTCAACCTTTACTTCCTGTAATAATTTTTTATCATGTTTAAACAAAATAAACACCTCCTGTGATTAGTATAATCAATTTTTATATTAATATTTATTTCTTTAAAAAAGTTTGACATTGTCTGTTGCTTTGCATATAATTAATAAAAATTAGTAACCTTTTGGGGGCATAGTATTATGGAAAAGATTATTAGAACTATTAATATAAATGCAGAAAACTTTAACTTTTTCTTTAGCCAAGGCTTTTTTAGCGTTGGTTTTTTCTGCTACAAAAAAATAGAAAATTATTATTCTAATGATCTTAAACCTGTATATATGTCTATTTAAAGGGACTTATATTTTTCTAGTATTTAAGAGAACTCATTAGATGGGTTCTCTTTTTTTATTAAAAAAGGAGGAATTATAATGGTAATTGTACTTAGACCTAACACATCAAAAGAGGATATTAATAAAATTAAAAACAAAATGGAGAGTTTAGGGTGTGCGGTATCTGAAACAATAGGTGAAAACAGAAGCATTTTAGGTTTAGTAGGAGATACAAGTAAAATTGACCCTGGCATAATTGAATCTAATAGAAACGTGGAAAAGGTATTATTTGTGCAAGAGCCTTATAAAAAAGCAAATAGACTTTTTCATCCTGGAAATTCAGTAATTAAGATTGGCGATCAAACTATTGGTGGAGATAAACTTGCAATTATCGCAGGACCTTGTTCAGTAGAGAGTGAAGACCAAATTACTAGTATTGCGCAAGATATCAAACAAGCTGGAGCAGGATTCTTAAGAGGAGGGGCCTATAAACCTAGAACCTCACCTTATAGTTTCCAAGGTTTAAAGATGGAAGGTCTAGAATTATTAAAAATAGCTAAAGAAAAAACAGGACTGCCAATTGTTTCTGAACTGATGTCAGCGGATGTCTTAGATAGCTTTCTTGAATATGTAGATGTAATTCAAATTGGTGCTAGAAATATGCAAAACTTTGATTTGTTAAAGAAAGTAGGTAAAACTAATAAACCTATACTTTTAAAAAGAGGGATGTCTTCTACAATTGAAGAGTTATTAATGTCAGCTGAATATATAATGGCAGAAGGAAATGAAAATGTTATTCTTTGCGAGCGTGGAATAAGGACCTTTGAAAGTTTCACAAGAAATACTTTAGATTTAAGTGCAATCCCTGCAATTAAAAGAAAAAGTCATTTACCTGTTATTATAGATCCAAGTCATGCTACAGGTTTATGGTGGATGGTTGAACCATTAGCTAAAGCAGCCATTGTAACAGGGGCTGATGGACTTATAATAGAGGTGCATAATGATCCTGCTAATGCAAAATGCGATGGACAACAATCAATTACCCCACAAAGATTTGCTAAATTAATGGAAACCTTAAAGAAAATAGCGGAGATTGAAAATAAAACTATCTAGTGTAAGGATGTTAAATATGATTAATAAGAATAATTATATAGGATATCAAGGCATACCAGGTTCATACAGTGAAGAGGCACTTAAGGAATACTTTGGCGAAAATGTACAAACAAAAAATTATCCAGAATTTCTAGGGGTGTTTGAAGCACTAAATGAGAAAGAAATAGATTATGGGGTACTACCCCTAGAAAATTCATCAACTGGTGCAATTAATGATGTTTATGATCTTTTGCGAAGTTATGGTTTTTATATAGTAGGAGAAAGAAACATTAAAGTGGATCATAATTTAGTAGTCAATAAGGGAACAAAAATAGAAGATCTTACAGAAGTTTATTCCCATAGTCAGGCCTTAGAGCAAAGTAGTAGGTATTTAAAAGAGCATCCTAACTGGCAGCTAATACCTTATAAAAATACAGCTATTAGCGCTAGATATATAAAAGAAGAAAATTTGAAAACTAAGGCTGCTATTGCAAGCAAAAGGGCTGCAGAATTATATGATTTAGATATATTAGCAGAAAATATAAATTATAATAAAAATAACTATACAAGGTTTATTATAATTGGTAGAAATTTAGAGGTTAGTGAAAGATGTAATAAGTTAAGTATTATTATGACCGTTTTACACGAACCTGGAATGCTAAATAAAAGTTTGCAAATTTTTTCTGATCATAAAGTAAATCTACTAAAAATTGAATCTAGACCAATTATCGAACGCTCTTGGGAATACTTTTTTTATATTGATTTAGAGGGGAATTTAGAAAAAAACAATCTTCAGGAAGTATTACATTTAGTTAAAAAAAATAGCAGTTATTATAAATTACTAGGTAATTATCAAAAAAGTGAAGTCTAATTAAAGAGAGAAGTTGCAAATAAACTTAATAGTTAATTTGCAACTTCTTCATTTTTATTCAATAATTTCTAATTTAACAGGACCCAAACCAGCACTTTTAAGGCCAATTGCTTCAGCTGAGGCCATGGATAAATCTATAACTCTATTACGAGAAAAAGGTCCTCGATCATTAATTCTAACATTTACACATTTACCAGTATTTAATGAAGTAACTTTTACTACTGTGCCAAATGGTAATGTTTTGTGAGCAGCAGTATATTCGTACTGATTAAATCTCTCGCCACTAGAAGTACAACCTCCATGGTGAGAACCTCCATACCAAGAGGCTGTCCCAGTTTCGTGGTAGATAACTTTAGGTTCTAAAACGGTTTTTTCTATAACCTTGTCCTCTTTTTCTTCAGTACAGGCTTGAGCCCGTTTAAAGTTTTCGAGTTGGGCTATAGATGCATCAGATTTTGTAGCTATAATAGTATTGGTGTTTTCTACCCAGGTTGCTTCATAACCTAGAGAAGAAGCCGCAAATTCTAAGTCAATATACATCTTTCCATCAACAAGTTTAGTTGGCACACACGTCTTTTGATTGATCCCATTGATGGTCACTTCATTGGATAAATTAGAAATTTGTATATTCTTATCCTCATAACTAATTACTGTACTTGAATCATCTGGTTGCCATTTAATCTCACTTCCAAAAAAATCATAGAATGATCTAACTGGAACAAGGATTTCTCCATTTTCTTTTAGATGATTCGTAACGTCTAAAATTGCTTTTATATTTACAGTATTAACTTCATCTTCAGCATTTACTAAGTTAGGTATTAAAGTGAAAAATGAAACAAGGATAAGAGTAAAGACAAATCTTCGAATAAAAACCCCTCCTAAAAGGAAATAATTTTAAAGCGACTACATTATATAATATATATAGGTTGTCGGTAAAGGGGAATTTTTATACATTTATATTTTATAGTATTAAAATTATAGGAGAGGTGAAAAAAGTCTTGAAATTGATTCCTTTGTTTTAGTCTTAAACGAACGGTTTTTATAGTTATCCAAAGTTAACTCGGTTGAATCAAACATATCTTTAATAAAGATACTTTCTAGCTCTTGAGCCTTTTCTGTACTATACATAAAAGCATTTATTTCAAAATTAACTTTAAAACTTCTAAGATCTAGGTTAGCCGTTCCTACAGATGAAATAAAGCCATCTGAAGTAGCCATTTTACTATGGACAAAGCCTTTATTATAGTGAAAAAAGCGCACACCTGCTTCTAATAATTCCCCCATATAAGATAAACCTGCCCAATATACAAATATGTGATCTGATTTTCCAGGGACAATAACCCTTATATCTACTCCTGATAGGGCAGCCAGTTTTAATGCATTAAAAATACTTTCATCAGGTATAAAGTAAGGAGTTTCAATATAAAGATGGTTGCGAGCAGTATAAATCATTTTAAGATAACCATTACGTATCGATTGCCACTGGGAATCTGGACCACTAGAAACAATTTGTATACCTGTTCTACCATGAATTGCAGAAGGTTGTTCAAGTATATATTTCGTGAGGGTAATTTCCTCCTTAGAAGCAAAACGCCAATCCAGTAAAAAACGAAATTGTAAATTGGCTACTGCAGATCCTTGAATACGCAAATGAATATCACGCCAATATCCAAATCTTTTCGATAAACCTAGATATTCATTTCCAATATTGAGTCCACCTGTATAACCTATTTGCCCATCAATAACAGTGATCTTACGATGGTTGCGGTAGTTAATACGTAAATTTACATAAGGTACAAATGGAGGAAAAAACTCAGCAACCTTTCCACCAGCTTTAATTAAAGGAGTAAAAAAACTCCGTTTTAAACGAATACAACCCATGCCATCATATAAAAGACGCACTTCTAATCCTTCTTTGGCCTTTTCGGTTAATAATTCAATGATTTTCCTTCCTAGAGAATCATTGCGAATAATATAATATTCCATATGGATGGAATATTTAGCATTTTTAATATCTTCAACTAATGTATTAAACTTATGTACCCCGGTAGAAAATATCTCCACATTATTATCTTGACTAAAGAGAGCATTATTATCTTTTAAAAAAAGGTTTATTGTATCTAAGTGGAAATAAGATTTAGATTCAAAGAATTTATATTGCCTATCATTAAGATGGGCCTTTTGCAAATAGACACTACGAATTACTTCAAGTTCTTCTTCCGTTTTCAAGGTGAAAAGAGACTCCTTACGTAAACTCTGTCCTAAAAAAAGATAAAATATAAATCCAACTACGGGAACAAATAATAGAATCATAAGCCAAACCAAAGTATCATTAGGATTACGACGTCTTTCAAAAAGAATAACGAAAGCAGCAAAGATTATATTCAAGATAAATAAATAACTAATTAAATTATAAAGCGAGCTAAAAGTTAACATTCTTTCTCCCTTTTCTGATAGAATTATAAAAATATTTAAATAAATATTTCATCTTAATCATTATACTTCTTGTCAAGTTATTAAACAATATTGCTTATAATCTATTATGATACATATTATAAGTTAAGGTTCAAATAAATATATTATTTTATAATGGCATAATGATTATTTAAAAAGTAGAATAGAATATAATATACAGAGGAGGTGTGTTTAAAATGTATTATAGAGGAGCTTTTGGTGGTGTTATTTCTTATGAATATATGAAAAAACACTCACCATTAACACTGGTTTTAATTGGGGTTAATGCAGCAATCTTTTTAATAGCGATGATTTTGCGTATACATAACGAAATAATTACTATAGGTGGAATGGTGCCGTTAGAGTACATACTTGTTTATAAGGAATATTGGAGGTTTTTAACTTCAATGTTTATTCATGGAGATTTGATGCATCTTGTTTTTAATATGATTATTTTATTACATGCAGGAGCATATTTAGAACAATTTCTTAAATCAAAGAAATTTATAAGTCTTTATCTTTTAACAGGTTTATTAGTTGCTTTGTTTACGGGTATTTTTTCTAGTGGCATTACTGTTGGAGCCTCAGGAGCAATTTTTTCTTTATTAGGATATATACTTTATTATGAATTAGAGAATCGAAAAAAGGGAATAAATAGTTATAGCGTAATAGTTCCTTTAGTTGCAATTAACGTTATCTTCACCTTTTTAGATCCTAGAATCAGCATAGTAGGTCACCTTTCAGGTCTAATTATCGGATATTTAGTTGCTTTATTTCAAAATAAAAGAAAGATAAACTTTAGGGGATAATTATGAATTTTAAGCAGGGATTAAATATAACTCAAAATCAAAAATTAATTATGACCCCTGAGCTTAAACAGGCAATTAATGTTTTACAATTACCAATAGCAGAATTAAATAGTTTTATTGATCAGCAATTAATGGAAAACCCAGTTTTAGAAATAGCTGATGAAAACCAGAAGGCTCAAAAGGATAACCAGAAAGATGAAGATAAAAAAAATGAAGTAGATTGGGCAGAGTATTTTCATGATGGAAGAGATTTTGGGTTTCCTAAAGAAAAAGGGGATCAAGTTTTATTTGAAAGGTTTACGACTTCAGATGTTACTTTAAAAGAATATTTAGAAAAACAGTTAAGTTTATATAATCTTAGTATGCAGGAATTTAGAATAGCCCAATATATAATAGGAAACTTGGATGAAAGAGGATATTTTTTATGTTCTTTTAAAGATGTTGCAAATATATTAAATACTAGCTCAGAAAAGGTAGAAGAAACTTTATCAATGATTCAAGATTTTGAACCATTAGGAATTGGAGCACGAAGTTTAGAAGAGTGCTTAGAAATTCAGCTAAAAAAGAAGGGATTGTTAACTAATGAATTAAGATTTTTAATATACAATTATCTTAATGATATTGGCAAAGGTAACCTTAAAAAGATAGCTAAAGATTTAGGAACTTGTATAGAAACTACACAACAAATGATTGATGTCATAAGGAATCTTAATCCTAAGCCAGGTGCAAATTATGGTTCAATAAATGGAAATAGATATATTGAACCGGATGTAATTGTAGAGAAGGTTGGAAAAGAATACTATATCATTGTTAATGAGTCCAATGTGCCAGGATTAGTAATTAATAGTTTTTATAAGAAAATATTAAATGAAGGGACTCAAGATAAAAAGACAGAAAGCTTTATAGAAAATAATTTTAATAAAGCAATATGGCTTATAAGAAGTATTGAACAAAGGAGAGCAACCTTATATAAAGTAGTTAGTAACTTATCCGAGCACCAAAGAGAATTTTTAGAAAAAGGTAGTAAGTACTTAGTTCCTTTAACCTTAAAAGATGTAGCATTACAAGTCAATGTGCATGAATCAACTGTAAGTAGAGTAGTGGCAAATAAATATATTCAAACACCTCAAGGATTATTTCCATTAAAACACCTTTTTCCTGGAGGATTGAAAAACGTTCAAGGTGAAAATATTTCCGCAACAAGTATTAAAAAGATAATTGAAGATATAGTTGCAAGTGAAAATGAAAAAGACCCATATTCCGACAGTAAGTTATCGGAGCTATTAAAAGAAAAAGGATTAGAGGTTGCTAGAAGAACTGTAGCTAAATATAGAGAGGAGTTAGGTATATTAGTATCAAGTAAAAGAAAAAGATATTAAAAAAGGAACAGTTCAGTAGTTTGAACTGTTCCTTTTTTTTATTCTATGATATTTTCAGGGTCACCAACTCTAGACTCCTATTCCCCCATTTTATCTTTAGGTGTAGGAGTAGTTAGCAAACTAACTACAATTAAAACAATCGTACTAGTTAAAACTCCGAACATAATAGGAGTAGTTGTTGTTTCTCCTGTTATAAGTATTATACTTATAATTACCAATGAACTAGATATTATAGAAGCTATAGCTCCTTGCCAATTAGCCCTTTTCCAAAAGAAACCAGCCATTATTGGTGCAAATATACTACCAGAAAGAAGGGCATAAGCTATATCTAATGCAGTTAAAACGTCTTGAATTAAGGTAGCCAGGGTTAATACTATTATACCGACTATCAATGTAGTTACCCTTGATAAGAAAAGATGCTTTTTGGGAGTTAAATCTTTTTTATAAGGAGCAATTAGATCATTTACAATTAGTGTTGAGGATGCTAAAGTTGTTCCTGTAAATGAAGATATTAAAGCTGAAAGGATACCTGCTAATACTAATCCTTGAAGTCCAGCGGGCATAACATTAAGTATAACTTCTGGCAAGACACTTTGCCCATTTTCTAATCCAGGAACTAATATAAGACCAAGTAAACCAACCATTGCCATAGCTACAGACCACGCCATAGTATAAAAGCCAGCTGTAATAGTTCCAACTTTAGCGATTTTTTTGTTTTTAGCTGTAAAAACTCTTTGCCAGATATCTTGCCCAATCATTAAACCTAATACAAATAATAGAAAAAATGAAAAAATGTTACTCCACCCAATATGTATGGGATTAAAATACATCGGATCAAGTTGGTTTGTTAAAGTGGAAAAACCACCTATTTTCCCTAAACCAATAGGTATAAGGAGGAAGAAAACCCCTACAGTCATAAGCACAAACTGTATAACATCAGTAATAGCTAAAGAACACATGCCTCCTGCAAATGTATAAAGTAAAGCAATACTACCTCCTATTAGGATTGAAGTTACTAGAGGTAAACCAAATAGAGAACTAAGAACTGTACCAACAGCAATAATTGCATTAACTGCAATCATAGCGGTATAGATTGCTGATATTACAGCACTTATTAATTTAGTGTTTACATCATATCGTAATCCTAACATTTCACTTAAACTTAATATTCTTAAATTTGATAATTTAGTAGTCATAAGGAAACCTAAACCCAAGATTCCAACCCCAAACATTACAACCATCCAAGATCCAGATATTCCATAAGTATAACCGAGCTTAGCTCCTCCAAAGGTTGCTCCACCGCCAATTATTATCGTGCACAAACAAGGAAAATATACCCACATGGGAAATGATCTCCCACCTACTAAGTAGTCTTCATTAGTTTTTGCTTTTCTAGATCCGATATAACCAGCTGCTATCATTATTCCAAAGTAAAATATTATAATTAAATAATCTAGGGTTGAAGCCATATCTATCCCCTCCTAATTTTTTTGTTTAAGGCGATTAAGGATATAAACTCATACATTAACCCTGCAGCAGCAAAAGAAGTAATTTTACTAGGATCACTAGCTGGTAATACTTCAACTAGGTCGTAGCCAATTACATTTTTTTCTCTTAAACCTTTCTGAACAATTTGTTGAGCTTCCCAAGTGGTAAATCCTCCTATTTCAGGTGTTCCTGTTCCGGGAGCATAAGCAGCATCTAAGAAATCAATATCAAAAGAAACAAATATAGGCTTATCTTGGGTTCTTTCTCTAATTTTTTTAATCGTTTCAGGGATACCAATTGTATGTAGTTCTGGTCCAGTTATAACCTCTAAACCTAAATCTTTAGCATCTTGTAAATTTTGAGGTTCATATAGATGTCCCCTAATACCTACTTGGATAGAGTTTTCTGGTATTAATAGATTTTCTTCAATGGCACGTCTAAAAGTAGTTCCATGATTATATTTTTTACCAAAGAATGAATCATAAGTATCGCTGTGCGAGTCAAACTGTACAAGGGCTACCGGTCCATATTTTTTTGCAGCTGCCCTTAACTCTGCTAAAGTAATGGAATGGTCTCCTCCCATCACGATAGGAATAATACCTTTTTCAAATACAGGTGTTAACCCTTCTTCGATATTATGATAGGTTTCTTCTATATAGCCTGGAACAGTATTAATATCACCATAATCAACACCTGAACAATAATCAAAAATATTAACATCAAGTACAGGGTTATAAGGCTTTATAATTGTAGAGCATTGGCGTATAGCCTGAGGACCAAAACGACTTCCGGTATTATAAGAACAAGCAGTATCAAAAGGAATTCCTGTAACAATAAAATCAACATCTTCTAAAGTTTTTACATTTGGTAAACGCATAAAGGTTGTTACTCCGGAAAATCTTGGAGATTCTAATGAATTTGCAGGTTTGTACTTAATCATAAATAATTCCCCCTTAATTTTCTTCTCAAACTATACTTATATTAATATGCAAGAATCATGCCAACATAATAAAACCAATAGTTATAGTCTTAATTAGTTTACATAAATTTATTAATATTCAATTTTGAATAAAAGAATAGACTTAGAAGAAAATAAACCTGGGAAAACATAAATAAATGAAATAATAGTTATTATTCAGGGTTGAATAATAACTATTAGAATTATTTATATATGAATACTACTTTATATATTTTTTTATCTTTCGTACAGCAGTAGGTTGGCTAATACCTAAAGCCTCAGCTACACCAATAGTGGTTTTAAATTCTTCATAAGCTTTTTGTACCATGTTTTTTTCTAACAATTCGATAGCTTCAGGTAAATTGAGACTTATGCTAATTTTATCTAAAAAGGATACTGTTATATTCTCAGGTAAAGTTTCTGTTGTAATTACTTCACCATCTGATGTAACAATACAGCGTTCAATCACATTTTGTAATTGACGCACATTACCTGGAAAATCATACGATAGGAGTTCATTTATTGCTTGACTAGAAAAATACTTATTTCTATTATATTTGATATTTAATTGTTCTAAAAAGTGCAGAATTAAAGGGAGGATATCTTCTTTTCGTTCCCTGAGGGGAGGTATATGTATGGGTACAACATTTATTCGATAGTAAAGATCTTCGCGAAATTGACCTTTATTTATTAATTCATTTAAATCTTTATTTGTAGCAGTTATCAGTCTGAAATCAACCTTTATACTTTTAGTATCGCCTATCTTAGTTAGCGTTTTATCTTGAAGGACTTTAAGTAATTTTACCTGTAGTGCTAGTGGCAATTCTCCTATTTCATCTAAAAAAAGTGTACCTTTATGAGCAAGCTCAATTAAACCAATTTTGCCTTTTTGTTGTGCTCCTGTGAATGCACCTGGAACATAACCAAACAACTCGGACTCAATTAAATTTTCAGGAATAGCACCACAATTAATTTCAATAAAAGGCTCTTTATCTCTGATGCTTTTTTGATGAATTAATTGAGCAATTAAATTTTTACCTACGCCAGATTCTCCAGTAATGATCACATTCGTATCTACAAGGGCTACCTTTAATGCATAATTAAGTACCTTTTGCATTGATTTGCTTTTTGAAATTATTCCAGGAAAATTCAAGTCTTTTTCTCTTAATTCTCTAATTTCGGAAGAATATTGATCTACTAATTTTTCCATCTTATCGTACTCATTTTTTAAAATAAAAAATTCATCTGGATCAAAAGTATAACTTATTATTAATTCAAGTTCTTTATTATTATTAAAAGTAGGAATTCCAGTAGCAATTAAACTCTTGCCCTTTTTATTTTTCTCTAATACTGTTGTTTTTTGTTTGCTTTTAATTACTTGGGCAGCAACTGAAGGATAAAATATACCTTTATTTGCTACTTCATAAGTAGTTTTTCCTAAAATCTCTTCTTTCCTAATACTATAAGATTCTTCAAAACAAGGACTAACCCAAAGGATAACTCCTTTATTATCAAGAACAACAACATTATTATACATAGATTTAAGTAAGTTAAATAAATTATTATCCTGTAATAACAAGGTTTGTTTCTTTATATATTTTTCCACACAAAATTTCCTCCTCATAGGTATTATTGTGTATATGTAATACAAAAAATATAAGTTTGAGAATTAACAGCATTACTTTATAAATCTTTGTCTTTGTATTACAAGAATATTTACATATTTTTACGTAAAACACACATAATAAGAAACTCTCTTAAATAGTATCATATTTTATATCTTCTTATGATTCTAAATAGGGGAACATTTCAATAAAATGTAAAAAAACATTGATAATTTATTGACAATCTGGCAAACATATAATATAATGTAATCAAGAAGATAAATAAAAGTAATTAGAGAAAGTTACTTTATGGAAGGGATCTGAATTATATGAGTATTTTCAATCATTTTATTGAAAATAAAGAACAAGGAGTTTTAGATCGTTTTTCGTACAAAAATTCTGACTTCAAAACACCTTTTGCGCTAGTACAAAAAACAAAGCTTAAGTTTTTTAAAGATATATTTTCAAAATAGTATACAATGAAAAAGGTTGCTGATTTAATATCAGCAACCTTTTTTTATTCACTAGGTATAATAAAGGCACAAAGAAAATAAAATAAAACTCCTCCAATTATAGCTGTGCCAAAGATAGTGATAAATACGTAGATTAATCTAATTAGAGTAGCATCAGTATTAAAATAATCAGCAACCCCAGCACATACCCCGGATATTTTTCTGTCTGAAACTGATCTATAAAGTTTTTTGGACATTTAAAATCCCCCCTATTAATTAGTTGATTATAAAATATTGACTTTGATTCAAAATAATAAGACTACTAAAGTACTATTTATTTATAGTTTCTTATTGTATCATAAAAACATTACTATATTATAGGTGAATCTAACTATTTAACATTAAACAAGGTTATTGTAAATAGAGGAGGAGTTTTTTTGTTTACTTATCTATATGTAGCTATTGGAGGATCTCTAGGTGCTGTAAGCAGGTATTTACTTTCTAATTGGGTTAATAATAAGGCACAATCTATCTTTCCTTTTGGTACATTTAGTGTCAATATGATTGGTTCCTTTATTATTGGGGTTTTTTATATTGTATCTATGGAAAGGTTAGTATCTCCAGAGTTAAAATTGATTATTAGTGTTGGTTTTTTAGGAGCATTTACGACATTTTCAACCTTTAGCTTAGAAACTCTAAATCTAATGCGGGAAAATCATATCTTGACAGCCTTCATTAATATTGGTTTAAGTATTATTATTGGATTAATTGCCGCATGGCTTGGGATTATCATTGGTAAATTACTTGTAAACTAACCCCCTAAAATGAAAAGAGTAATCGTATATGCAAGTGGAGTTGATTTCTTTGGAGAGTATTAGAAAATTTATTTGTTTAATTCAAAAAGGAGACTCTTTAAAAAGAGAGAGAATAATAAATGAATATAAAGGGCAAATTCATTTATGGGCAAATATGTACTGTAAAAGGTATTTGGATTGGTCAAATGATGATGAACTAAGTATAGCTTTAGGCGCATTTAATGAAGCAATTGATTCATTTGAAATAAAAAAGGGTTCAAATTTTTTAGCATATGCAAAAATTGTAATTAGAAATAAATTAATAGATTATTTTAAAAAAGAAAAAAGACATCAATGTTTACCATTAGAAATTGAATGTAATGATGATAAATTTACACCATTTGAAATAAAAACAGCTGAAGAAAATTATCAACGAGAAACAGAGCGAAATGAAAGGGTAGAGGAAATCAAATTATATCAAGAAAGGCTTTGCGAATATGGTTTAAGTTTTTCAGATCTGGTTAATATAGCACCTAAACACAAAGACACTAGGCAATCATTAATTAAAGCTGCTAACATTTTGGTAGAGGAAGAAGAATTAGCTATAAAATTAAAACGTACTAAAAGATTACCTATTAAAGAACTTATGATAAAGACTGGATTAAGTCGTAAGGTATTAGAAAGTGGAAGGAAATACATAATATCTGTTGCAATTATCTTATTTGAAAATGAATTCTATTATCTGAATAATTTTATCCAAAGGGGCACTTATAATGAAGAATAGAGCTATGATAATAGAAATAAAGGAAAAATCGATTATAATACTTACGTCTGATTCTGAATTTAAGGAAATTCCTAAAACAAAGAAGCTTCCCCGGATTGGTGAATACATTGAGTTTAAAGCGGTTAAGAAAAGGTTTGAATATATTAAGCTAATTAATATAGCTGCAATTATTAGTTTTATCATATTGATAAGCTTAATTACTAGTTTTTTATTTACACCTGCGGCAGTAGTTGCCTTAGATATTAACCCAAGTCTTGAATTTAATGTAAATAAAAAAGGGATTGTCGAAAAGATCGTACCCCTTAATGAAGATGCTAAGGAGATATTAAAGAATAATAATCTACAGAATATTCCTATTGATGATAGTTTAAATAAATTTATGGATTTATGTGTTAAAGAGGGATTTATAGCTCATGAAAAAGAAAATATGATAGTGGTATCATTAATTAATGAAAATAATAGTGTGAAAACTTTAAATTTAGGAAATATAGAAGAAAATATAAATGAGGTTTTAGCAAAAAATAACTTTGAAGGAGAAATAGCTTCTGATAATACTTCTAAAAAAGACTGGAAAGAAGCTAAAAAAAATGATATATCGGTAAATAAGCTTAAGGTAATAAAGAAATTACCGGATAGCAAAGAAAAAATCAAAGAAGATAGTTATAAAAATATGTCTATTAACTCTCTTGTAAAACAAGAAAATTTAGAACTTACGAAAAACTTTAAAAACGTAAAACATATTTCTACTAAAAATATTAAAAATAAAAGGACCTTAACTAAAGAAAAAATACTTAAAAAGAAGGAAAAGATTAAAAACAAACAAAAAGAAACTAAAATAAAACACGAAAACAAAATCCAGATAAATGGAGAGAAGGTTAACAAAAATATAGAACATAAAATTAAGAAAGACAAAATTAGAGTAAATAAAGATAATCTTAAACCAAATACGGAAAATAAAATTAGGGTAAAGCATGAAAGAGTAAAAGAAATTAAAAAGAAAAGTTTGAACAAAGAGAAAAACAAGAACAAAGAGAAAAACAAGAATAAAGACAAAAATAAGAATAACAAAAAAAATAAAAATAAAGATAAGGACATTACCCAAAAATAAAAACATAACTTTAAGATCTCGTTTTTTAAATAACGAGATTTTTTAAATATAGGAAAATTTAAGGGGAATTTTAAATCTAAGATTATTCAAAAGATACTTTTAAATACTTAAAATAACTTGAACTTTTTCTTTTTTACTTATAGTATTTTCTAAAGACTGATGTTAATTCTATTTAATTGGAGTGAAATAGATGGAAAAGATATTAATAATTGAAGATGAAGATCCTATTAGGGAATTAATAAAACTTAATCTTCAGGTGGCAGGATATGAAACCTTAGAAGCAAGTGATGGTAGTGAGGGACTAGAAAAATTCAAAACTGAAAAGGTTGATTTAGTATTATTAGATATAATGCTGCCAAAAGTAGATGGTTATGAAATTTTACCGCAAATAATAAAAAAAAGTATTCCAGTAATTCTCTTAACTGCTAAGGATGGTTTGCAGGACAAGGTTAAAGGATTAGATATGGGTGCAGATGATTATGTGACCAAGCCTTTTGAGGCCATGGAATTACTTGCTAGAATAAAGGCTGTTTTAAGAAGAAGTGCTAAAGATGAGATAAAAATAAAATTTGATGATATAGAAATTTACTTAGATCAGCATAAGGTTGTAAAAGAGGGCGAGGAAATAGAATTAACCTTTAAAGAATTTGATTTATTAAGACTCTTAGCCCAAAATAAAGGAATGGTAATGTCGCGGGATAGGCTTTTACAATTAGTTTGGGATTATGAATATGAAGGAAATACTAGAACTGTGGATATGCATATTCAAAGACTACGTAATAAATTAGGAACAGATAAGATTAAGACAGTATATAAGGTAGGTTATCGACTGGAGGATTAAGGATGAAATTTGGATGGAAAATATTTATTCTTTGTATGAGTATCTATATTGTTTCCTTAGCGATAACAGGAATTGTTGTTACTGAATATTCTTATAATAGTTTACTTAAAAAGGAAGTCCAACGAAGTTTAGAAGAGGAAAGTAATCTACATTCTACTTTAGCTTTATATTTACTGAATAATAAAAGAATTACTAAGGAAAAGATAGAGCTCGAAAAATATAGCCAAAGTATGGTTGATATGTTTAAAACAGATAATAATTATTTAGAAGTTTTTGATAAAAAAATGAATTTGTTAGCTAGCAATGCAGATAAAAACTGGCTCATGACCAGAGAAGAGTTAAAAATAGCCTTAGAAGGCAAAAAGAATTTTATTTTAAGAAGTGATGGTGGGAAACATTATCTGTTTATGGCTAATGTTTTGCAAATAGAGGATGAAACAATTATTTTATCTTTGATTAAAGATATTACTCATATCGATAATCAAAGAAAAGAACAATATTTGTTTTTTTTACGAACAGGTATAATTGGTTTAATTTTTGTGGCGGCAGTAACTTTCTTGCTTAGTAAACTAGTTATAAGACCAATCTTAGATTTAAGTAGGACTGCCCATAATATATCTTCAGGAAATTTTACGGATCGGGTTAAAGTAAATAGTAAAGATGAAATTGGCTTATTAGCTCAGCAATTTAATATAATGGCTTCAGAAGTTGAGGCGAAAATTTCAGAGCTTGAAAAGGAAAGTGAGAGGCAAAGAAGATTTATTGATAATTTAACTCATGAGCTAAGAACTCCACTAACCTCAATAATTGGTTATGCAGAATTATTAAAAACTTTGCAATATAATCCGGATATATACAATAAGGGTTTAAATTATATTCATGGAGAAGGAAAAAGAATGCTTAAGCTTTCTAATACTTTGATGGATATGATTTTATTAAGAGAAAAGGTTTTTCAATTAGAAAAGCAGGACGTTTTACCACTTTTAAGAGAAGTAAAAGATATTTTAGAAGTAAAGGCTATAGATAAGAATATTGATCTTGAAATAATAGGTGAAGATACTAGTATCCTAATTGATCGTGATTTATTTAAAGGTGTACTTATTAATTTAGTAGATAATGCTCTTAAAGCTAGTCAAAATGGGATGATTATTTACCTTGGGGTTAATAAATCAAGAGGAAGAACTCATGTTTATGTACAAGATGAAGGCTGTGGCATGGAAAAAGAAGAAATTAAAAAGATAATAGAACCTTTTTATCGAGTAGAAAAATCACGTTCAAGAAGAGAAGGAGGGGTGGGCCTTGGTCTTGCGATTTGTCAGCAGATTGTAATTGACCACGGGGCAACCCTTGAAGTGGAAAGCGAAATTAACAAAGGAACAAAGGTGAGTATTATTTTTAATTCTCTTTAAAGTTTTACAACTATTTTACAAATAGAATATAGATTAGATGAATGTTAGTGTTATTATAACTACAGAGTTAAGGTTTGAGAAGAAAACTTCTCAAAAAATATACATACCAAGGAGGAAGTTTAAGTGAAAAAGATTTTAAGTTTATTATTAGTTTTATCTCTAGGTTTATTCTTAGCAGTAGGATGTAGTTCTTCTGAAGAGAAAGCTCCAGCAGAAGATCAAGCTACTGAAGAAGGTACTACTGAAGATGCAGTAACTGAAGAAGATGCTACTACTGAAGAAGATGCTGCTGACGAAGAAGCAACTGATGAAGAAGCTCCAGCTGAAGAAGAAGCAAAGTAATTTTATAAAAAAAGGGTCTTCCTATTGGGAGACCCTTTTAGTATTTGTGGTAAAATAATAAGAGGGGAGGTTGGTCATGAAAAGAATTCTAATATTGTTAGTAGTTATTTTATTTACCTTGGTTGGATGTACTCAAGACAAAATAAAAGATAATCAAGTTTATGTAGTAGAAGATAATCCTAGTAGTGAGGGTGAAAATGTACAAAATGATTTAGTCACTAAAGGTCTTATACCTTTTGAAGAATATGAATACTCAAATGAAGATGAAGAATATGGTCAAATTTTATTAACAATTTCACCAGATAGCAATTATAAATATTATATGGAAATAGAACAAAATACAAAAAAGCATGAAATGATTAAGGGTGCAAATATAGAATTAGTTAAAATAATAAAAGTGAATATAAAAAATCAAGAAGAAAAGGTAATCGCGGAAAGTGTACCTTTTATTTCTCAAGTAAAATGGAATAAAGATGGAACTATCGTGGGATTTTGTGGTGGCGATAGATTAACGATATATGACACTATTAATAGTAAATTATTATTAGAAGAAAAACTTTTAAATGATGAGATATCTTATTTTGCGTGGTCACCTAAAGAAGTAAATAAATTATATACAGAACAATCAAGTTTAGCTAATGGTAGTATCTATTATACGGATCTGCAAAAGAAGCTTGAATCTTATGAAACGAAGGAAGATATTTATTATAAAGGAAATTTAGATAATAGATATCATTATGCAACGAAGTGGTTTGTTGTTGATGAAAAGGATAAATTAAAAACTAAAAGAGATAGTATAAATACAGTTGTAGTAAATGATAAGGGCTTAATTGTTAAAGGTTTAGGTGAGGGAAGATTTAGAGATTCTTATAAAAAGTCAGTAGTCAAAATTGGTGAAAATGGCTTTGGTTTATATTATATTAAGGATATAAATAATCCTGGGAAAACTAAAAAATTAACTAAGGAATACATTTACGATGTAAAATTCGTAGGTGATGGAAAAATAGCTTATCTTGTAGATGACAAGGATATTAATAAAAATTATTTTCTCTTAAAGATAATTGATAAAAATGGCAATTTTATTGATGAATTTGAAGTTTCAGGAGGAAATCTAGCTTTAGCACCTAATGGAAAAACAGGTTATATTGGAGGACCTTTATTAGAAAAGATAAACTTTGAAACTAATGAAATCTCGTATAAAAGAAATATAAATGATTATAATCAGGAAAAAAATCATCAAGCAAAAGTATTTAGAACAATAAGAGGAGCTATGGATACACTGTATCAGTTTGAATTGTCTAACAAAAAGAGCTATGAGGCAGTAGAAGAGTATTATATTGATAGCTTATCACCCGAACAATGGGCTTATTTTGATTTAAGTACTAACTTTAAAGAAAATAATGCACTTGTTAAAGAAGAAGCTTATAATTTAGAAATACTTATTAAAGAAGTAAAGGATGATTTTAAAACTAATAAAGCTTCTTATTTAATTAGGGTAGAAGCTAAAGATGCCACAGGACAAGAACAAGTAAGAGAACATTCTTTAGAACTTTTAAAAAAGGATAACAATTGGTATGTTACAGGAATGAGTACCTTTCCTGATAGCAAAGAAAGATATATTGTCGAAAGAATTGTAAATAAATATGTGGTAGATGCTCAAAAGGGAAAACTGTTTCCTAAAGTAATAGAAGATAAAGAGGTAAGTGTAGGACAAGTTCAATTTTGGAGTGCTAGTATGCCTCATTTAGCATCAAAAGTATCTAATGCAAGTTATGCTAAGGTGTATTTAATCGTAGGGAATCAGAAAGAAGAAATTTATAAATTAGTCCTCGAAAAGAAAAATAAAACCTGGAAACCAATAGCTTTAGAAAAGGAAAATTTGAGTAGCTTGTTACCTTGAACACAATAGTAAAGAAGGATTTTAGCTAGTTTTAGCGAATATATTTTAAGAATAACTTGTCATTTGACCACAATCCGTTATTGGGTTGTGGTTTTTTTAAGGAGAGAAAAACATGAAAACTGTCATTATAACCAATGGTGATATGAATAATTTAGATTATTATAAGGAAATTATCCAGAATCAAGAATACATAATCTGTGTGGATGGTGCAATTAGGTATTTATTAAAAATGAATATAAATCCTGATATTATTATAGGTGATTTGGATTCGACTGATCTAGAGTTTCTAGAAGTAATAAAAGCAAAGAATATTCCTATAGCTAAATATCCCAGTGAAAAGGATGAAACTGATACAGAGCTAGCTATTATGTTAGCCTTGGAAAAGAAAAGTAGTGAAATTATATTATTAGGTGGAGTGGGTAGTAGGATAGATCATTCTTTTACTAACTTTACCTTGATGGCTAAAACTGCAGAAAAGGGAATTAAATGCAGGATAATAAATGAAAAAAATGATTGCTATTTTGTGAAAGATTATATTTCTTTTAAGAATATTGATAAAGGTTACAATGTATCTATAATTCCAGTAATTGGTGACATAATAGTAAAAGAGACTGAAGGGCTTTATTATCCCTTGAAAAATGAGGTATTAAGTTTGGGTAGTTCTAGAGGGATTAGTAATGTAGCCTTAAAAGAAAATATAGCAATTACTATAAAAGAAGGAATGGCTATGATAATTTTAGCTAAGGATTAGGAGGACAATTTATGTCAAAAACAATTGATAAGTTAATTCCTCTGGGATTTAGCATATTTATTATTTTAGTTTGGGAGATTTTTGTCAAGGCCTTACAGATTCCAAAATGGATTCTACCTGCTCCAAGTATTATTATTAATAGTTTATTTAGTAATTTACCTTATATGTTTAATCACACAATAGCAACTCTAGCAGAAGCTCTTTTAGGGTTTGTTCTAGCTATAATTATTTCTTTTATAATTGCATTTTTAATGGATAGTATTTCTTTCATAAGGAAGGCAATATATCCACTTTTAATAATTTCTCAAACTATTCCAATTATTTCAGTTGCACCTTTATTTATAATTTGGTTTGGTTATGGAATTTTACCTAAAATTATAGTAGTTCAGCTTGTTTGTTTTTTCCCAATTGTTATTAGCCTTTTAGGAGGATTGGCCTCTGTGGATGATGATCAGATTAATCTTTTAAGATCAATGGGAGCTAGTAATTTAGAATTATTTAAAATGGTTAAACTTCCAGCCAGTATGCCTAGCTTTTTTTCAGGCTTAAAAATATCAGCCTCATATAGTATTATGGGCGCAATTATAGGGGAATGGTTAGGAGCAGAAAGAGGTTTAGGGGTTTTTATGACTTTAGCGCAAAAATCATTCCAAACTGAAAAGGTTTTTGCCGCTATTTTAATTATTACTGTCCTAAGTTTAGGGATATTTTTAGTTGTGTCAATAATGGAAAAAATAATTATTCCATGGAAAAATTAAAGGGGGTCAAAAGATGAAAAAATTAAGTATTTTATTAATTTCGTTATTAGCTTTATCTCTTTTTGTTGGTTGTGCAAAAGAGGAAGTAAAAGAAGGTCAAAAGGCTGATACAAACAAGGCTACTTTAATGCTTGACTGGTTTCCAAATACTAATCATACCGGTATTTATGTTGCTAAAGAAAAAGGTTTTTATGAAGCTGAAGGATTAGACATTAATATAGTTCAACCACCTGAGGGTGGTACCGTGCAAATAATTGGAGCAAAAAAGGCTGAGTTTGGTATTAGTTATCAAGAAGAAGTAACGAATGCTAGGTCTGAAGAAATACCTGTAAAGGCGATAGCAGGTGTTATCCAACATAATACTTCAGGCTTTGCATCTCCTATGGTTAAAAATATTAAAACTCCTAAGGATCTTGAGAATAAGGCGTATGGTGGTTGGGGAACTCCTGCAGAAACTGCCATGATTAAAGCTCTCATGGAAAAGCATGATGCTGATTTTAAGAAGGTTAAAATGATTAATATTGGCAGTGCTGATTTTTTTACTAGTGTCCAAAAGGATGTAGATTTTAGCTGGATTTTTTATGGATGGACAGGCGTTGAAGCTGAACTTAAAGGGATGGATTTAAATTATATTAGCTTAAATGAAGAAGAACCTATCCTTGATTTTTACACACCAGTTATAATTATTAATGAGGACTTGGAAAAGGAAAATCCTGCATTAATTAAAAAGTTCCTAAAAGCTACTTCTAAAGGATATGAATATGCAATTAATAATCCAGAAGAAGCAGCAAATATTCTTGTAGCAAAGGTACCAGAATTAGATAAAGATTTAGTAATCGCAAGTCAAAAATATTTAAGTGAAAAATATCAGGGTGATGCTGATAAATGGGGAATAATGGAGGAGGGTAGATGGGAAAACTATGCTAAGTGGATGTTTGAACAAAAGCTCATAGCCAAAGAAATAGATTCAAGCAAAGCCTTTACAAATGAATTTTTACCTAAGGAGTAAAGAGTGGATAAAATAAAGGTCACAAATATTAAAAAAACATACGAAAATCTAGATGCTATTAATAATATTAGCTTATCTGTAGCTAATGGTCAGTTTATCAGTATCTTAGGCCCTAGTGGGTGTGGTAAAAGTACTTTACTTAATATTATCTCTGGGCTTGAAAAGCCAACTTCAGGGGACGTATTAATTGATGGTGAAAGCTATATTGGGAAAAGTGGCCGAGTAAGCTATATGCATCAAAAGGATTTATTACTTCCTTGGAAAAACATCATAGATAATGTTAGTATACCCTTGGTGCTTCAAGGATTAACACGCGAAAAAGCAAGAAAACGGGCAATGACATATTTGGATGATTTTGGATTACGAGGTTTTGAAAAGGTTTTCCCAGGGCAGTTATCAGGGGGTATGAGACAGAGAGCAGCACTGCTTAGAACCTATTTATTTAAAAGTGATGTTATGCTTTTAGATGAACCTTTTGGTAGTTTAGATGCAATGACAAAGAGAAAAATGCATTTATGGTTAATGGATATATTTAATAATTATAAATCATCTATTATATTTATCACTCATGATATAGATGAAGCAATTTTTCTATCAGATAAGGTTTATCTTCTATCTGAAAGACCAGCCGAGGTGAAAATAGAATTAGATGTAGATCTTGAACGTCCAAGAAACAATAAAACCTTTTCTAATCCTAAATATATTATGTTAAAAGAAAAAATACTCAATATTCTTTAAACAAATTAACCTCTGATTAATCAGAGGTTTTTTATTATAAAAATAAATTTAAGAGGGTTGCATATTTATTAGCTGTAATGTATAATTATACAAAAATACACACGAGGTGTTATTATGATTAAGGCAAGTATAATTGGTGCAACAGGATATACGGGACAAGAATTAGTAAAGATGTTATCAGGACATCCTCATATAGAAATAGTGGGTTTAGGTTCAAAAAGTTATGCAGGTGAAAATTTTTCTAAGATATATCCTCATTTTAGAGGGATAGACCTTATTTGTGAAAATCCAGAAAATGATGAGATAATAGATAAGGCAGACATTATCTTTTTAGCTTTACCTCATGGTTTATCGGTTCCATATGTAAAAAAGGCTCTCGAAAAGGGTAAAAAGGTAGTTGATTTAGGAGCGGACTTTAGAATAAAAGATCGAGATATTTATCAAAGTTGGTATAAAACACAAGGTCCTGAAGAGGATTTGTTAGAAAAGGCAGTGTATGGTCTGTGTGAAATCAATAAAGAGAAAATTGCTGGAGCACAGATAGTGGCTAATCCAGGATGCTATCCTACTACAATTTTATTAGCTTTAATTCCTTTGTTACAAAAAGGTGCAATTAAAAAGCAAAACATAATTATTGATAGCAAATCTGGAGTAAGTGGAGCAGGAAGGTCTTTATCTTTAAATACTCATTTATGTGAAACTAATGAAGACTTAAAGGCCTATGGATTACCTTTACATCGTCATATTCCGGAAATGGAACAAGAGTTATCTTTAAATGCTGAAGAAGAGATTAATATTACCTTTACGCCTCATTTAATTCCTATGACGAGAGGAATGTTAAGTACGATTTACCTAGAGTTAGAAGAGGGATTTACTGGAGAAAAAGTGCATAGTTTATTAAAAGAATTTTATAAAGATAAGCATTTTGTGAGAATTATAGGTGAGGGAGAAAGTCCTCATACTAAATGGGTGTCAGGAAGCAATTATTGTGATATAGGTATATTTAGTGATCCAAGAAATAATAGAATAACAATTTTATCAGCTATAGATAATTTAATTAAAGGGGCTAGTGGTCAGGCTATTCAAAATATGAATATTATGTTTGGTCTTGATGAAAAGGCGGGCTTACCTTTATGGGGGATGTATCCATAAGAGATGGGGGTAAATAAATGTTAAGTTTAGCAACCGAAAAAGCAGAAGTTTTAATAGAAGCTTTACCATATATTCAAAAATTTGCAGGAAAAACAGTGATAATTAAATTTGGTGGTCATGCCATGGTAAATAAAGAACTTGAAAAAATGGTATTACAAGATATTATTCTTATGAAATTAGTTGGCATGAATCCTGTAATTGTCCATGGCGGGGGACCAAGTATAAATACCTGGTTAAAGAAGGTTGGCATTGAGTCGAATTTTGTAAATGGACTTCGTGTTACTGATGAAGAAACCATGGAAATTGTTGAAATGGTGTTGTGTGGTAAGTTAAATAAAAGCCTAGTTAGTTCTATTAATGAAATGGGCGGCAAAGCTATCGGCTTATGTGGTAAAGATGGTTCATTAATAGAGGCTGAGCCTAAAAAGGCATTAGTCAAATCTAAAAATGGAGTGGAAGAGGAAGTTGATTTAGGTTTAGTAGGTGAGATTACTAAAGTTAATCCTAGCTTAATTCATACTTTAACAAATGAAGGGTATATACCTGTAATATCCCCTGTCGGTATTGGATCTAAGGGAGAAAGCTTAAATATTAATGCAGATCATGCAGCAGGTGCTTTAGGTGGATCTCTAGGTGCTCATAAGCTAGTCTTATTAACCGATGTAGAAGGAATTTACTTAGGTGAAGATAAAGATTCATTAGCTTCTAAACTATCTGCACAAGAAGTTAACAAGTGTATAGAAAGAGGAGTAATTAACGGTGGCATGATTCCTAAGGTAGAAAGCTGTTTAAAGGCTTTACAATGGGGTGTAAAGCATGTTCATATTATTGATGGACGTAGACCTCATTCTGTATTATTAGAGATATTTACGGATGAAGGTATTGGTACTATGGTAGTAAAATAATAGAGTTAGAATATTTTAAATAGTAAGAGGGTACAGTTAACATTTTAATTGTTAACTGTACCCTTTTTGCGTGAAATTACTTATTTATTTCTTTATCCAGAAGGAGGTTGCATAAAATGACAAATTAACACAAATTATCCTAGAATGAGCTTGACGTTTTATTGAAATTTGCATAATATAACATAAGCGAAGATTCATAGGGTAATTTTGCTAGATATTCAAATTGCCCCTAAAGGAGAGGAAATCATGTTTGGTTTTAAATCCAAAAATACAGAAGTAAAAGAACAAAGGATGCAAAACTTACTTAATAAAGATATTATATTAAAAGCAATCACCGAGCTTGCTAATGGCAAACCAAACTATCTAAAAGGAGAAGATTTAGGCTGCCCCGAAACTGCAAAGATGTGGAATTCCCTGATAGATAGTATGGTAACTGAAAAACGTAAAAATGCAACAAATATAAATAAATTATTACAACAAGTAACTAGAATGGATATTATTAATGATATGATTAAAAGTGTTAATAACCAAGCAAGTTCCCTCCATTCTATGGTAGCTAGTAGTGAAGAACTAAGTGCTTCTATTGAAGAGGTTACGGGTATTTCACAAGAAATAGCAAGCCATACCCATATTACAAGGAATAATGTTGAAACTGGGGTCGTGAATATTGAAAAAGCAATGGATTTTGTGATCGATTCTTTTGAAGAAATTAAAATAATTAATACAGAGATGAATCAGGTAGAACAGAAAACGGAAGCAATTAATCAAATTATTGATATTGTTAAGAATATTGCCAATCAAACAAATTTATTAGCCCTAAATGCAGCTATTGAAGCGGCGAGAGCTGGTGAGCATGGCAGGGGATTTGCAGTAGTGGCTGATGAGGTAAGAGAACTTGCCGATAGGACAAAGGTTTCAGTTGAACAGGTGCAAAAAGATATCAAGGAACTTCAGGGGGCTATTGATTTATCTGTAAAAAGAATAAATTCTACTTCTGCTCAGCTTGAATCAGGTAAAACTTTAGTAAATGATACCATCGTTACAATTCAAGGAATAAATGATTCCATTCAAGAAATTGATAAAACTGTAAATCAAGTAGCAGCAAATGCAGAAGAACAAGCAGCAGTAACAGAAAGTTTTACAGAGGGTACGGTTGATATTTCCAATGAATCGGACTATTTAGCCAAAACTTGTAGAGATACAGGCTTAGCTATTTATGAAGTAAGTAAAGACCTAGATAAATTTAGATTAGATTTAATCCAAAATAGAAACTTTTTAAAAGATGCAGATATGATGGAGGTCTATAAGACAGATCATTTATTATGGAGATGGCGAGTGTATAATATGCTCTTAGGTTTTGAAAAGGTAGACGTAAATGTTGTTAGTGACTATAAAAATTGCGGTCTTGGAAAATGGTATTATGGAATAGAGTGCGATAAGATAAGACATATTAATGCTGTTAAACAAATGGAAAAACCTCATATAGAACTACATCAAGCCGCAAAAGATGCTGCAATTGCTTTTAATAATGGAGACATAGCGGAAGCTGAAAGGTCACTTGCAAGAATGGATGAGTGCTCTGTAATTGTCTTTGGTTATATCGATGAAATTAAAAAGGTATTGATGAAAGATTAGGTAAAATAACAAATAAAACAGTATTTAGATAGGAAGTGCACCGTAGATATCAGGAGACAATAATCTAATATCTACGATGCACCTTTTTGTTCAAATCCTATTCATTAATTTTAACAATCCATGAATTACAGCTTGAGGAGATGGAGGACAACCTGGAATATATAAATCTACGGGTAATATTTTGTTTAAGCTTTCAAAATTACCATAACAATCTTTAAATATTCCACCATCATAAGCACAACTTCCCATGGCGATTACCATTTTAGGCTCTGCTGTAGCATCATAGGTTTTTAAAAGAGCATCCTTCATATTAAGAGTAACAGGTCCTGTAATAACTAACCCATCGGAATGTCGAGGAGAAGCTGCTACCTTTATGCCAAATCTGGAAGCGGCATAAAAGGTATTTTGGGTAGCTGCAAGTTCTAACAAACAAGCTTCACAAGATCCTGTATCTACAGAACGTAACACTAAAGAACGATTAAATTTTTGATAAATTTTCTTTTTTAGTTCTAAGGCACTAGTTTCTAAATCATTAAAATGAGCTAGTTTACAATCATTTAACATAGTCAGTGCATTTTCGGGACAAGTCGAGATACAGTTACGACAATAGATACAATGATCTTGATTAACTACGATTTTCGCGTTCTTAATTTCAATTGCCTTAACTAAACAGCTTTTTTGGCACTTGCCACACAAAGTGCATTTTTTTTCATCAATTAATAGTTCCCCATAAGAATGAGGATTTTCATATAAGACATTTTTAACAGTTTCAGTTTTATTTTTTAATCTATCTAATAGATTTCGCATAATCAATTCCTACCTATCATTTTCAGAATATGACATATTAAAGGATTTATTACAAAGCGGAAAATCAGGTACAATTTCCCCAAGGACAACTTCAGCTAAACCATGAAAACTAGTAAAAGAAGGGGTTTTAAAGTAGAGGCGATTAAATTTATTGTCTTTACCAACTTGGCCATAAACCACTAGTTCGCCTTTAACTGTTTCCACAGCTACTATTGCTTCCATTCCTTCTTTAAGATTTAGAGGGGTCTTTTTCCTTTTAAGATCAGTCTTAATATAAGAAGTGGCTTTTTCTATGAACTTAAAAGAATCTTTAATTTCCTCAATTTTAATTTTATACCGTTCAAATGCCCCGCCAATTATTTCGGTATGATTACCTTCTTTTAATTCAGGGTATATTTCATAACCAAACTTTGTACGAACATCGGTATTAAGGCCACTAGCCCGTGCTACTACACCAGTTAAACAAAACTTCCTAGCTGCATCTGTATCAAGCATGCCTGTACTTTCTGTCCTATCTAAAAAAGTAACGTTATCTGTAGCTAAATGAAAAATAGTAGTTAAGCGCACTTTAATACTTGTAAGGGTTTCTTTAATATCCATAATATCTTTTTGGGTAAAATCTATATTAGATCCTAAAGGAATAATAGCATTACGAATAAAGCGGCTACCGGTTACCCTTTCACATAACTGATGAATAATTTCTGCAAAATATTCAAACTTCTTTGCTGGATAGCTAAAGCCAACATCAGTGCAAATTCCCCCTATATCCCCTAGAAAATTATAGATTCGCTCTAATTCTAATAAGATAACCCTAAGTGCTTGAATTTCTTTGGGTGGTGTGTAATTAAGCATTTTTTCGACTAAGAGTGCAAAGCTTTCTCCATAACTTACAGAGCATTCACCTGATACCCTTTCGAAAACTAAATTAAGATTATTAGCATCTACATTTTCAGCTAATTTTTCAATGCCTCTATGTTTATACATTAATCTAACTTCTAGGTTTTCTATGTCTTCACCAATAGCACTAAAGCGAAAATGACCAGGGCCTATAATTCCTGCATGTACTGGTCCTGCAAAGATTTGATGGCCTCCACCGGTTACTTCTTTATAAGGATACCTAGAGAACTCATTACTCTCTTTTATCTTTTGACCAAAGGCAAATTCTTTACGTAAAGGAAAAACATCTTTAGGCCATTTTTCATGTTTTACTATAGGCCTAGTATCTAAACCATTTTTTATAGAGATACCATATAAATCACTAATTTCGCGTTCATATAAATAGCTTTGAAAAATTATATTTTGCAAAGAATTAAGTTCTTTTTCTGTAGGATAATCTATTTTCACAAAACAGGGACATTCTCTGCTTACAAATAAAATACTAATTATAAAGATATCCTTTTCTTGTCTTGCAAACTCCGCTAAAAATCTTATGCTAAATTCTTTGAGCAACTGATCGACTAGAGTTACTATTTTTTCCTTAGTTGTAGTAATATGAATCTCGTTTCCCAGGGAAATCGTTAAATCTAAAGCATTATCATATTCTTTAATTTGTCGACTTAAAACATCGATGTCCATAAGTTTACCTCCTTAACCACCGATTATAAGAGCAGCTCGATTGATAATAGTTAAAATAGGTTCTTTATAAGGTATGCTAATAAAAATCATTAAAATAAGTGTTAAGCATAAAGGGAAAATATTTTCATTATCTTTATACGATTTAGTGGATTCTTGTTCGCTGCTGCTAAAAATCATTTTTGTAAAGGCATTAATAAATCCTGAAAATACGAGTAGTAGACAGAGAACGTAAATAAAGATTGTAATATAGTGACCACTTTCAATGCCAGCTATTAAAATGAAGAACTCGCTATAAAATGAAGCAAAAGGTGGAACACCTGTAATAGCTAGGACCCCCAGTATTAAAAAGACTGCATTTTTAGGCATTGTTTTAATTAAAGTATGAATATTATTAATTCTTCTAGTTTTATATAGTCCGAAGATATTACCCAAGGTTAAAAATAATAAAGTTTTAGTAAAGGCATGAATTAAGGAATGTAAGAGAGCACCAAAGGTACCTAAAAATCCTCCGATTCCAATACCTAAAGACATAATTCCAATGTTTTCAACAGATGAAAAAGCTAATAAGCGTAAATAATTTGTTTGTCTTAATAAACTAAAGGCTGAAACTATTAAAGATATAGCACCAAAAACAATAAATAAATATTTTAAATTAATTAAACTTTCAATATTATTAACAATAGCATAAAATCTAATAATTACATAAAGAGCTAGATTGTGTAATACCCCTGCTAAAAGAGCATTAATTGGAGCAGGTGCTTCACTATGAGTTTGCGGTGACCAAGTATGCATAGGAGCTAGACCAGCTTTTGTACCAATTCCTACGAAAATAAATGTAAAAGCAACTAGTACTACATTTTTATCTAAGAACTCATAATTTTTCATTAAGTAATCCCAGTGGACTGCTTGATTTGGATCTAATGTATTAGCTGAATAAATAAATATTACAATTCCTACAAAGCCTAAACTTATTCCAATAGAACAAATAATTATATATTTCCAAGCTGCTTCTAATGATAGCTTACTTCTATTAAAACCAATTAAAAAGGCAGTAGAAATTGTTGTAGCCTCAATAGATATCCACATAGCTACAATATTATTTGTAATACTTGTTAGCACCATAGATAGATAAAAAACAACTAACATAAAATAAAAGAGTTTAGCATTAGCCAAATTAATAGTATCTTCCTTAATTTCATTTTTGAGATATTTATAGGAATAAATAAGAGAAATTAAAGCAACAAAACTAACAATTAATAGTTGAATAACACTTAAACTATCAATATAGATAAAGTCATTAAATAAGGTTAATGATTGATGGTGGTAGATATATTCAGTAACCTGTAATGTAATTATAGATATTGCAATAGAACCTAAAATATTAATAAGCGACATCCATTTTAACTCAGTAAATAATACTGTACCCACAATCATGATTATAAAAATAATACTCATTATGGAGATAAACATAACAACACCTACTATTCTTCAGGATTTGAAAAATGATCTGTATTAATAGTTTGGAATGTTTTGTTTATATGAAAAATCATAATTCCCATAATTAATGCTAAAAGCAATCCTTCTAGAATAATTACAGATTCAATTATTAAAGATATATGAGCAATAGAAGTTTCAATTAAAACAATTCCATTTTCCATCGTTAGAAAACCAATCATTTGCGTAATAGCCTTTTTTCTGGTAATGATTAAAAAAGCTCCAATAATCATTATTACTCCACCTGTTGTTAGCAGATAGTTATGTGCATCTTGGAGAAAATAGTAAGTCATTACGACTGCAAATGAAGCCAAAAAATAAGAATTAAATGGAGTAATCAAAGGACCTAGTTCACGATTATGTTTTAAATTTCGTATAGATGTTCTAATTATATAAGGAATAAAAATTACCTTAGTAATAATACCAAAGATAGCTAAGGTATAAAAATGACTCTCTCCCGTAGTATAACCTAGATAAATAGAAATACAACTTATCGCTAGCGACTGAAGAGCGAAGGTTTGGGTTAATAATTTTATTCTGCGAAAACCAGACATAAATATTGCTGAAGTAAGGATTATCGCAATCAAAATTTCTAATTGAGGTGTTTCTACCATGAGAATCCTCCTTTACATAAAATAGTTGATAGTTAAGGCTACCATAGCAACAGAAAATGCAGAGGCTAATAATTCAGGTACACGAAATAGCCTGAATTTAGCCATAGAAGTTTCTAAAATGGCGATAATAAACAAGATGCTAATTAGTTTAAGACTAAAGAAAAGCATCCCTTTAAAAATTGAGGCAATAGATAAAGATTCGGCAATTCCAAAAGGAATAAAGCCATTGATAAATAGGGTTAAGAAGATTATAAATTTTAAATAACTAGAATATTCAATTAGGGCTAAATCACTACCAGACAAATCAAGAACCATAGCCTCATGAATCATGGTTAATTCTAAATGTGTTTCAGGATTATCCACAGGAACTCTAGCATTTTCAGCTAAGATAACTATTAAGAAAGCAATCCCAGTCATAATATGAGCCACAGTATAGTTATTCAGCGTATTATTGATATGAGCTATTTCAAAAAAATTAAAGCTATTAGTTTGAAAATATAAAAAGGTGATAATCAAAAACACAACGGGTTCTGCTAAAGTAGAAATAAACATTTCCCTACTTGCCCCTAAGTCTCCAAAACCACTAGCGCAGTCTAAACCAAGCAAAACGTTTAAAAATTTCATAATACTTAATAAGAAAAAAATCATAAATATGTGACCAAAATAATTATGAGGTAAAGTATAAAAAACAGGAATTAAAAAAGCCGTGGTAATAGCTGCCGCAAAGGAAAGAACAGGAGTTAAGAGCGTTATAAAAGAACTACTGTCAGAAATAAATCTTCCTTTTCGAAACAATTTAATAAGATCAAAGTATATTTGAAGGATAGGTATCCCTTTGTAACCTCTTAAAAATGCTTTAAACTTTTTTAAGATAGCAATAAATAAAGGAGTAAAAAGTATTAGTAAAATACTTTGAAAAAAGCACATTAAACTATAAGTCATGAGAACCTCCTTAGATAAAATTTATAACCAAGATTAAAGTAACAATTAGAGAAACAAAGATATATAAAATATTTAACTGTATTCTACCGTAATTTACCTTATCAATAATTTTTGATAAGAAATAAATAATGCTAATGACACCTTTATAAATATAAGTTTCAATTATATCTATCGTTTTTTGTTCAACATGAACAGTAGTATCAATGGAAATTTCTTTCTTATATCCTACATAATTACCTAAAACTCTTGTTAGAGGCTGAGAAAAACCGTCTCCAGAATACTGTAATTTTGATGTTACATTATTAAAACCACAAGCCCAAGTTTTATTAGTAGATTTAATAGTTCGTTTATTAGTAATATTGGTTAAGACAAAGGTCAATAAAACAATGGCAAGAAATACAAAGATAACAATAGTTAATTCGTTACTTAATATTATAAGTGGTACATCAAAAGTAGTTTGTAAAATAGAAGATGATACAGTATTTGCAATTTTATTAACAGCTAAAGGAGCAAATAGTCCCAAAAGAAGAGCATAAAGACTAGTAATACCTAATGCAGAATTCATAGAAGGTGGAATTTTGTGAGTATCTATGGCTTTAGATGTCCTAGGTTCACCTAAATATGTTATCCCAAAACTTTTAACTGCCGCATACATAGCTCCTGCACTAGTAAGGGCTAAGAGAATTCCACATCCAATAATGAGAAAGATTAATTCAGTACTTGTTATAGAATTAAGTGCACTAATAAAGCTTTTAAAGATTAAAACTTCACTAGCAAAACCATTAAGAGGAGGTAAGGAAGAAACTGCTATTGTTCCGATAAATGCACAATAAGTAGCAAACTTCATTTTTCGCTGCAAGCCACCTAGTTCATCCATATTTTGAGTACCAGTACTATATATAACACTACCCACACTCATAAAAAGAATACTTTTAAAAACAGTATGGTTTAAGGAATGAAATAAAGCAGCGCTTAAAGCTATGATAGCTAAGATATGCTGATTTTCACTTTTAAATATTATAGAAAGCCCAATAGCTGCAAAAATAATACCGACATGTTCTGCGCTAGAATAAGATAACAATCTTTTTATATCCTTTTGCATAAGAGCATTGAGTATTGAATAGATAGCAGTAATTATTCCAACTATCATCACGATAAGGCCTAAATTAGAATAAAAATCTCCTATAAAATCAAAGCACACTCTTATAAAACCATAGATAGACATTTTGGCCATTAAACTTGACATAAGTGCAGAAACATTTGATGGTGCTGCAGGGTAAGCTTTTGGAATCCAAGCATGAAAAGGTAATAATCCTGCTTTTGCACCAAAGCCAAATAAGGCTAAAAAAAAGAGCAATGTTTGTTGACTGCTTGTTAAAAGGTTTGTTTTTTGGCTAATTTCAGAAAATTCAAATGAACCTGTGTACTTATAAAGGCATGCAAACATTACCATTAGAAAAAGTCCGCTGATATGTGTCATGATGAAGTACATGATTCCAGATGTAATGTTTGTGCTTTTTTTATATTCATAGATAACTAAGAAAAACGAAAGCGTTGACATTAACTCCCAAAAAACTAAGAAAACAATACTATTATTTGCTAATGCTACTCCTAGCATAGAAAGAATAAAAAGTAATGTCATGGCAAGTATATATTTAATAGAATATTCACCACTATATTGTTTAACAAATCCTATAGAGTAGATCCAAACAGGTATAGCAGTAAAACAGATTAAAAAGGCAAAAAAAATTGACAGATTGTCAGTTAATAAAAACATATATTTCTCCTTCCTGAAAAGTTTTTTCATAACAATTTAATTATATATTGTATTAGTAGGGTTACCAAGATTAAAATAACTTTAAATTAGGTATAAAACCTTGAAATAGACGGTGTAGAGTAAAAGGATAGTGAGTTGCTTTAATTACCTTCAAAATATTGCTGTTTTCATTAGTTTTAAACGATATTAAAAAGGTTTATAATATTCCCTACTTAATATTATAAATTAACAGTAGAAAAAACTCCATTGTTATAGTATAGTATATTAAAAAATCACTCTTTTATATAACTGAATCTTTTAAATAGGGGGAAAAGTTATGAATAGTCATCAAATTACAAAAGGAATTGCTAGAGCTCCTCACCGTTCGTTATTATATGCAACTGGTTATTTACCGGAGGATTTAGAAAAACCTCTAATCGCAGTTGTTAATGCTCACAATGAAATTATACCAGGGCATTTTCATTTAAATGAAATCACTCAGGCAGTAAAATTAGGTGTAGCAGCAGCTGGCGGAACCCCTATGGAATTCCCTGCAATTGGTATTTGTGATGGAATTGCCATGAATCATAGTGGAATGAGATACCCACTAGCAAGTAGAGAATTAATTGCTGATTCAATTGAAGCTATGGTAATAGGACATAAATTTGACGGTATGGTTTTAGTTGGTAATTGTGATAAAATTGTACCAGGAATGTTAATGGCAGCAGCTCGTTTAAATATTCCTTCCATATATATTAGTGGAGGTCCAATGCTTCCAGGTAGATATAATGGAGAAGATACAGATTTAATTAAAGGAGCATTTGAAGCTGTAGGTGCATGTGCAAGTGGTAAAATCACTGAAGATGAATTAGAAGAAATGACGCAAAAGGCTTGTCCTACTTGTGGAAGCTGTGCTGGAATGTATACAGCTAATACTATGAACTGCTTAGCTGAAGCTTTAGGTATTGCACTACCTGGAAATGGAACTATACCTGCTTCTTATGGGGCAAGAAGAGGATTAGCAAAAAGAGCCGGTCTTAGAATAGTTGATTTAGTGCAAAAGGAAATTAAACCAAGAGATTTATTCACTAAAGAAGCTTTTTGTAATGCAGTAACTTTAGATATGGCAATAGGTGGTTCAAGTAATACAGTACTTCATTTACTAGCTATTGCAAGACAAGCAGAAGTTGATTTTGGTTTAGAAGAATTTGATCGCATTAGTGGTATTACTCCAAATATATGTAAATTAAATCCTTCTGGAGAACATAGAATTACTAATTTATATGAAGCAGGCGGGATATCTGCAGTACTAAAAAGATTATTAGATGCTTCCTTAATAGATGGAAATCAAAAATCAGTTACGGGTTATACTATCGCTGAAAATGTGAAAGATGCTAAAGTTTTTGATGAAGAAGTTATTAGAACTTTAGATAATGCTTATTCAAAAACAGGTGGAATAGCGGTGCTAAGAGGAAACCTTGCTCCTGAAGGTGCAGTAGTTAAGCAATCGGGAGTGGCGAAGGAAATGCTGACTCATGAAGGACCAGCTAGAGTATTTAATTCAGAAGAAGAAGCCTTTGAATCAATTATGAGTGGAAAAATTAACAAAGGTGATGTAGTTGTTATTCGCTATGAAGGACCAAAAGGTGGACCAGGTATGAGAGAAATGCTAAGTCCAACTTCTTCAATAATTGGTCAAGGACTAGATAAAGAAGTAGCTTTAATTACAGATGGAAGATTCTCTGGTGGAACAAGGGGAGCAGCTATTGGTCATGTTTCTCCTGAAGCAGCTGAAGGTGGAACTATTGGCCTCATAGAAGAAGGAGATATTATCCAAATAGATATTGTTAATCGTAAGTTAGATGTAAAGGTTTCAGAGGAAGAATTAGTTAAAAGAAAAGAAAAGTGGGTAAAACCTAAAACTAATACTTTTGCTAATTCTTATTTAAAAAGATACGCAGCACTTGTGACATCAGCTAGCACAGGAGCTTCAATGAGAGACGATTTTGAATAAAAATATTAAATAATATAGAATATGGAAATGCTAAAGAAGCAGAGGATTAATTTACCTTCTGCTTCTTTTTTGTTTTTGTTTTGATTCATTTATATTTTAATTTTAATTGGAGGCTAATTTTAAATGGATGAAAGATTAAATAAAAAGGCAATTTTATTTTTAATAATTATAATTACTATCTTTGTTTTTTGGTCAGGTGGAAAATATCATGAATGGAGAACGGCAAAGGATGACATTCAAATAGAAAATGAACTAGACGAAGAGGAATTAGAAGAAGATGAAATAAATGAAGACGATGCGAAGGATAATGAAACTAAAAGTTCTTATATTATGGTACATGTTTTCGGAGCAGTACATAAACCTGGTATATATGAACTGCCAGAAGGGGCAAGGGTTGAAGATGCTTTAAACTTAGCTCAGCCAACTGTAGAAGCTTTAATCGATAAATATTTAAATAGAGCTAAAATATTAGAAGATGAAGAGCCTATCTTTGTTCCAAGTGCGGCAGATATAATAGAAGATGAAAATTTAGAGTCCATGCCAGTTATGGCTGATGGTTTTAACCCTTTAAATACCGAAGGAAGGGGCACAACAAATAAGGATCAAATAAATATTAATAAAGCCTCAGCATCAGAGTTACAAAGCTTACCAGGAATAGGGCAAGTAAAAGCAGATGCTATTATTGAATACAGAAATAGCAATGGTAACTTTAAATCAATTGAAGAAATTACAAATGTTAAAGGAATAGGAGCGGCAACTTTAGAAAAATTAAAAGATAAGATTTCAGTGCGGTGAAATAATAGTCGTTCTGGAGGAAACAAATGAATGTTGAAAGAAAAATAGTGAATTTTACTTTAGTTTATATTGTGGGAATAATTGTAGGTTTTAATAATTTATATTTAGCCTGTACTTTAATTTTTTGCGGGATTTGTTTAAGTCTAGGAATGGTGAAAATTCACAAAAATTACCTTAAGGTAATTTTCATCTTATTGCCTTTAATTTTAGGTATTGTGATAGTCAATCTACATAATATTGTTGATGAAAGCTTAGCTCCTTGGGAAGGAGAAAACGTTGAAGTTACCGGGAAAATAAAACCTAAAATACTAAGTAATAATAGATATATAATTGAACTAGAAAAAATCAATAAGACAAAATTAAAAAATAAGCCACTTGTCTTAATCCAATTTAAGAAAGATTGTCCTGAATATTTTTCGTGGAATGATAAAGTTAAATTAAAGGGTAAATTAAATGGTTTAAAAGTAGCGACAAATCCGGGACAATTTTCAGAAAAGGATTATTGGAGTAAACAAAAGGTCTACCAGAAAATATATGTTTTAGAAAAAGGAGAAGTATTAAAGCAAGGTACAGGCTTTTTTGCGTACACCTTTAAATTTAGAGAAAAAGTAGCTAAAAAGATAGTAGATCTCTTTCCAGAAAAGCAAAGTGGGATAATTTTAGGTATAATTTTAGGAGATAAAAGCAATTTAGATGAGCATTATTATGACCTTTTTCAAAAATTAGGCATTGTCCATATTTTTGCAGTTTCAGGTCTACATGTAGGATATATTTTAGGGGCATATCTTTTATTAAGTAAGGTTTGTAAAATTTCACCAACATTCAATTTGTTTTTTGCAATAATACTTTTGTTTTTTTATAGTTTAATTACAGGTCTCAGCCCATCAGTTATAAGAGCTTCTTTAATGAGCATATTAGTGCTACTGGGGACTAATTTGCTTAAGTATAAGGACTTTTATACAATTATTGCAAGTAGTGCTTTAGTAATTTTAATTTTCAATCCTTTAGCTTTATTTACGATTAGTTTTCAATTATCTTTTATAACCGTGTGGGGACTAGTTTATTTTAGTCAAATTACCCGGGAAATATTTGTTCGTTTTCCGTCGAAAATAAGGGAAATATTGTCTATTTCTCTTGCGGCACAAATAGCTTCTTTGCCTATTGTAGTTTATTATTTTAATTTAATCTCATTTGTAGCACCATTAGTAAATGTTTTGATTGTTGGCATAGTATCTGTTCTTGTACCTTTATTATTGGCTACAATACTCATTTCTTTTGGATCAACTTTAGTAGTTAGTCCCTTAATCTTTTTCTGTAATGTATTATTAGATGGGATTATGCTGTTTAGCGATCTAATTATGAAGATATTTTCATCAGGCTATACATTTTTTCCAAGTCCCCCTCTTATAGGGATAATTTTATATTATTTTATTCTGATTTTAATTAGAGAACGAAAAACAATTTATCCTTATATACCTAAGAAAATTAGAATAATAACTAGTATTATTTTAGTAGTAATTTTGTTATTATTAACTATACCTATTAACCAGGAAATAAGGATGACATTCTTAGATGTAGGTCAAGGGGATAGCTGTGTCATCCAAACAAATCAAAACAAAAAAATTGTTATAGACGGGGGCCCAGATACTACTACTTTATTTAATTATTTAAAACATATTGGTACTAATAAAGTAGATTTAGTTGTATTATCTCATCCAGATTCTGACCATATTAATGGCTTGTTTAAAGTGTTAGAATCTATTAAAGTAAGTACTTTATTAGTACCTCCAGATGCGTATAACAATGAAGCTTTACAAGAACTAAAAAATATAGCTAAGAAAAAAGAAACTAAAATTATCGAAGGTAAACAAGGAATGAAACTAACTGTTGGAGGTCAAATTATATTAAAGATTATTGCTCCACATCCAAATAACTTAAGTGCACTAGATGTAAATAACGCTTCTATAGTTTTTATTTTCACTTATGGAAAGCAAGATATCCTATTTACCGGAGATGTTGAAAATAAAGGAATAGAAAAATTTGTTAATCAGCTAGATGAGGTAGAAGTAATTAAAGTGCCTCATCATGGAAGTAAAAGTTCAGATTCGGCTGAATTATATGATAATACAAATCCAAGTATGGCGATTATTTCTGCAGGTAGAAGTAACCAGTATAATCATCCGCATCAAGATATAGTGAAAAAACTCAAGAAAAGAAAAATAGAAACTTTTAGAACTGACAAAAACGGTGCTATTATTTTAAAGGTTAAAAAGGATAGACTTAAACCAACTACAACACTAGTTAATTAAAGCACCAAATTAGGAGGTAATATGTTTTGTATAAAATACTACGAAATTTATTTTTATGTCTGTTAATAATATTAATAGCCGATAAAGCTATAGCAGCTGCTCCCCCAGAAACAAATGGTAAATCCTATATTTTATATGATCCTAGTTCAAATCAAGTATTAGCAGGAAAGGATGTACATAGGAAACTATTTCCGGCCAGTACAACTAAAATTTTAACTGTAATAATTGCACTTGAAGAAGGAAAACTAAATGATAAAGTAACAATAGGTGCTAATCCTCCTAAAGCAGAAGGTTCAAAGGTTTATTTAAGAGAAGGTGACCAAGTGACCTTAGAACAACTTGTTAATGCTGCAATGGTTCATTCTGCAAATGATGCTGCGTTAGCTATCGCCGAACATATAGGTGGATCTGAAGAAAGTTTCATCAAAATGATGAATAAAAAAGCACAAGAGATTGGATGTAAAGAAAGTAGTTTTTGCAATCCCCATGGTTTAACAGATGATAAGCATTTAACCTCAGCTTATGATTTAGCCTTAATAGGTAAGTATGCGATGAAAAATCCTACCTTTAGAGAATTAGCAGGTAAAAAAACTTATAATTGGGTAGGAACAGAGTGGCAAAATAATCTTGTAAATATCAATAAACTATTATGGAAAATGCCAGATAGTACAGGAATGAAACCTGGATATACTTCGGAAGCTAAAAATACTTTAGTTGCTTCAGCAAAAAGAAATGGAAGAGAATTAATTTGTGTAATTTTAGGTGTTGAAACAGGTAATATTTATGATGAAGCTCAAGCTTTTCTGGAATATGGTTTTCAAAACTTTCATAGTATGAGTTTAATGGAAAAGGATAATACCGTAGCTTCAATTAAGTTTACTGATACTAAAAATGTAGAACTGCTAGCTGCAAGACCCTTTAATATTTCTATTCCTAGTGGAGAAGAATCTAAATTAGAAAGACAAGTAGTCCTACAAAAAACCAGTTTACCTGTTAAAAAGGGAGAAATTATAGGGGAATTAATTGTCTCTTTAAATGGACAAGAAAAAGACCGGATACCTTTAAAAGCAAAGGAAAGTGTAAAGGAACAATATAACCTTTTACAAGGATTTTTAAATGTTATTGCTGTAATATATTTACTGCAAATAGTTGTAAGAATGTACAGAATGTTTAGTAAAAAACGAAGAAGAGTTTATCGTTACTACAATTCAAAAAATTTATAAATATAGTTTTAAGGAGTAAATGATGGACTACCTAGGTTTTATGAATAGTTTAAAAAGAGAAGTAATTTCACCTTTATATATTTTTGAAGGAACTGAAAAATTATTAATGAATCAAATGATAACCAAAGTAAAAGAAAAATTCCTACCAGAAGAAGTTGAAGCGTTTAATTTTGACTATGTTGAAGGCGATAAAGTATCTTTAAAGCAAATAGTAGATTTAGCTAATACCATGCCGATAATGAGTGATAAACGGATTGTTGTTATTGAAAATCCACCTTTTATAATGACCGTTAAAAACAAAGAGGAGAAAGGTGAAGAAAAGTTTTTACTAGAATACTTAAAAAATCCTAATCTAAGTACGTGTTTAATTTTGAAAGTCATAGGAAAAGTAGATAAACGAAAAAAGATTTATAAAGAAATGCAGAGTATTGGACAGATTATTGATTTTCAAGGATTAAATAGAGAAAAAATGGAACAATGGATTTTGAATTATTTAAAACAAAGAAATGTGAAAATTGACGCAGAAGCTTTAAGCTATCTAATTATAGTTGGAGGAGAGGGACTAGAATTTCTTACTAATGAGTTAGACAAGATAATCTTATATGTACAAGATGAAAAAATAACTTTAGATGTTGTCCAAAATTTAGTTGCTAAAACTTCTGAAATCAATATCTTTCATTTGATTGATAATATTGCTAATAAACAAGGTAAAAAAGCTTTAGAACAATTAAATATTAGTCTTTCTATGGGAGAAGCACCTTTAAAATTAATTCATTTATTAGTAAGACAATTTAGAATGATAATTATAGCAAAGGACCTTTTGACCACTGGGTACTCTGAAAAACAAATCAGAGAAAAGTTAGAACAAGCTCCATTTATTGTTTCTAAGGTAATCGGACAAGGTCGGAAGTTTTCTATAGAGGAATTGATAATATCGCTTGAATACTTATTGGACACAGAAACTAAATTAAAATCAAGTGGAGGTTTAACTCGGGAGCTTATGGAAAATCTAGTGATAAAGCTATGTTACCAATAAAAAAAAGTCGCCAATGGCGACTTTTTTAGCCTGCAATTTTATTGAACATTTTTGTAAGACGGGATTTTTTATTAGCAGCATTGTTTTTATGAAGAAGACCTTTGGAAGCTGCTTTATCAATAACCTTAACTGCGTTAGTAAGGGTAGCCTTTGCCTCATCAATACTTTTAGCGTCTATAGCTTTTTCAAAATTTTTGATAGCTGTTTTTAATTTTGATTTAAACATTTTGTTTTTTAATGCACGCACTTGAGCTTTTTTAGCTCTTTTAATAGCTGACTTAATATTAGCCACAATCGTCACCTCCTTCAAAGCAGACCGGAAGCCTTTTAATTTAGAATACAATTTCAACAAATTTTATTTTATCATGCAAGTCCCTAAAATGCAATATTACATATTTATTATAATTTAGGGAAAGATAAAATGAAACAAAATAAAATAACTTTAATTTAGGAGGTTAAAATGATAAGTACAATTGTTAGATTTATTGTATCGGCTTTTGCAATTTTATTTACAAGTTGGTTATTACCTGGGGTAACTGTTAGTGGTTTTTGGGGTGCACTTATAGCTGCAGTTGTAATTGCAGGATTAGGATGGGGTGTAGAAAAACTATTAGGAGAACACGTTTCCCCCGCTAGTAGGGGTTTAACTGGATTTGTAACAGCGGCAGTAGTGATTTATGTAGCACAAATGATTATTCCAAATCAACTTTCAGTATCACTTATTGGCGCAATGTTAGCAGCATTTGTTATTGGAATAATAGATTATTTTGTCCCGACAGCAATAAGATAAGGAATAACCTCTTTCTTTAGTTCATATATATTTATTAATGGATCTAAAGGGAGGGGTTATATTGTTTTTTAGAACCCGTAAACTAATTTGGGGTAAATATCGGCATCGAAAAAATAGATATTATACAAAGATATTTTTAGCCTTTTTTTTGCTATTATTATTTTTAACGGCTGGTTCATTCTGGAAAAATGCTGATAGCATAGAAGTAAGTACAAATAATACTAAAGATTCTGTAAGTAATTATGAAAAGGTTGAAAAAATATTAAACTTCGTAGGTATGAATGAAAGTGAGTTACGAGATATATTAGGACAGGGATGCCCTTTATTTATAGATAATGAAAAAGAAGGATCTGTTACTTTACTTAATTATTTTTCTGATAAGTTTATAAACATTACAGAGATATCAAAAAGTGAACCTACTTCATATTTAAAATATCAATTAGCCTATCTTTCTAATGTAAGTCCGGTAGGAGTTCAAATGGTACATGGTGGTGAAGAAGACTTTTATTTAGAAACCCCACCTGAATTAGAAGAGTGGAATTTTGAAGTAAAAAAAGACATATTACAAGTATTTGACAAGGATTCTGTGATACTATTATACAATACACATAATGCTGAAAATTATAAGCCGGAAGCAGCTAAACTAGAAGGCCAAAATGCGGGAGTATTCAAAGTTGCACAAAGATTAAAACAAAAGCTTGAAGATGAATATGGTGCAAAAGTTGTTCAATCTGAAAATATTCATGATTATCCTGATTGGACTCGTTCATATATTGAATCTTTAAAAACTGCTCAACAGCTTTTAGGTGAAAATAAAAATGCAAGCATGATGTTTGATATACATAGAGATGCGGGATATAAAAGTAAAGATCCAACAACTATAAATATTAATGGAAAAAATGCGGCTAAAATTTTACTGGTGATAGCAACTGAACATGAGAATTGGAAGAAAAATCTAGCTTTTGCTCAACAATTAGAAAGTAAGAGTAATGAGCTTTATCCTGGTTTAATCCGAGATATTAGAATCAGGGATAATCGTAGATATAATCAACAACTACATCCACAAGCAGTACTCTTAGAATTTGGTTCGGATTTAAATACTTTAGATGAGGCCTTATATAGTGCGGAATTACTTGCAGATATTATAGCAAATGTTGTAAAAAAACCAGAGAATTAGTATAACCCCTAACAAGTGTGGTAACGCTATTACCATAACTATTTAGGGGGTTAATCATGACTATTAAAAACTATTTTTCGGTAACTATGATTACTATTATGTTTATTTTATTGATTATTCTAGGAAGTAATTTGTCAATTATTAGATTATCCCAAATTACAGGAAAAAACATTATACCACCTTTTTATATTGAAAATATGGGACAGGAGAAATTACAAATAAATATAATTGGAGAAAGTTATAATTTTACCCTCAGTAAAACTAATGATTTTATGGTTAATATTAAAATTTATATACAAAATTTTATAAGTACGGTAAAATTTATAATGATTCCTAGATTAGAGTACTTATTAACTTTATGGATTAAGGGTGTACAAAAGTTCTTAAGCGATTTTAACGGATATCTAAACATATTATTAAGATGAAAAAGGTGAATCAAATGGCTGAAAGTCAGCAAAAGGGAGTATTTAAGGCAGCAGGGTTACTTATGGTAGCCATGTTTTTATCACGTATATTTGGTTATGTCAGAGATGTAGTTATTTATACTAAATTTGGTCAAAACTATTTAACAGACGCTTATAATGCAGCATTTTCTATCCCGGATTTTTTATATTACTTATTAGTAGGTGGAGCATTGAGCTCTGCCTTTATCCCTGTCTTTTCAAGTTACATCGCAACGAAAAGAGAAGAAGATGGTTGGATAGTAGCAAGTACAGTGTTTAACCTAGTGCTAATCCTTATGACCATAGGTATTACAATTGGAATTATTTTCACACCACAGTTAATTAATATCTTAGTTCCAGGGTTTGATGCCAAAGGGTTAGCTTATACTGTATTACTTACAAGAATAATGTTTGCTCAAAGCTTTATTATGGCACTTAATGGAATAAGTCAAGGGATTTTACATTCTTACAAGCATTTTTTCTCCCCTGCACTAGGATCAGTTTTATATAACTTTAGTATTGTTATAGTAGGGGTATTATTATCTAAAAGATTTAGCATCATGGGTTTTTCAATTGGAGTAGTATTTGGTGCTTTTCTTAGTTTAGCGGTACAAATACCGGCACTTATAAAAGTAGGACTTAAATATAAACCAGTTATAGATTTAAAGCATCCAGGGGTAAAAAAGATTCTAGCACTTATTTTGCCTGTACTAATTGGATTATCAGTGACGCATGTTAATCTTTTTATTAATCAAAATTTAGCTTCAAGCCTGCCTTCTGGAATGATTTCAGCAATGCGAGCTGCCCAAAGAATAATGCAACTACCCGTTGGTATTTTTGGTGTAGCAGTAGCAGTAGCAGTTTTTCCAACCTTAACAGGACAAGCAGCTAATAAGCAAACTAAAGAGTTTAAAGATACTATGTCTTTAGGGGTTAGGACGATAATATTTATAACACTTCCTTCTGCTGTAGGTATAATTGCTCTAAGAATGCCTATAGTTAGGGCAATGTTTGAACAAGGACAATTTACAGAGGCAAACACTATAGCCACTACATATGCTTTATTCTTTTATTCTTTGGGACTTATTGGGTATTCTGCTCAGCAAGTATTAAATAGGGTTTTTTATGCTATTCAAGATACGAAAACTCCTGTAATCGCAGGTATTATCACTATACTTGTTAATATTGTGTTAAACTTTATTTTAATTAAGCCTTTAGCTCATGGAGGTTTAGCTCTAGCATATTCAATAGCAGGACTTGTAAACATGATATTATTATTATATTTATTAAGAGTGAAAATAGGAAAGATAGATGGGACCAAAATGCTTGTTTCATTTATGAAAACATTAATTGCTTCTTTGTTTATGGGGCTAATAGTGTATCTGGCGTCTATTTTTATGGAACATAGTTTAGATATGAGCTTAAAACTTAATCAAATTTTACAAGTTTTAATTTCTATTGGGATAGGTACAATTGTTTATATTATTGTTGCGAATTTAATGAAAATGGAGGAAGCAAATATGGCCTCTAAAATTATTATGAAACGTTTTAAAAAGAAAAGATAAGTCTTTTCTAGGAAGTAATAGTGAATTTTGTTATAATATCCTGTAATGCTATAGGTAATATGTAAGGGGGAAAATTTGTGAGGCAAGATCGTATAAGGAATTTTTGTATTATTGCACATATTGATCATGGAAAATCTACATTAGCGGATAGATTATTAGAATATACTGGTGCGTTATCACAAAGAGAAATGACAACGCAATTTCTAGACAATATGGACTTAGAAAAAGAAAGAGGCATTACGATTAAGCTACAAACAGTTAGGCTTAATTATAAAGCAAAAGATGGACAAGAATATGCCCTGAATTTAATAGATACTCCTGGTCATGTGGACTTTTCTTATGAGGTTTCTCGTAGTCTAGCTGCATGTGAAGGGGCTATTTTAGTAGTAGATGCCGCCCAGGGAATAGAAGCACAAACCTTAGCCAACGTTTACTTAGCCCTAGAAAGTGATTTAGAGATTATTCCTGTTATTAATAAAATAGATTTGCCAAGTGCTGAACCAGAACGAGTACGCCAAGAAATCGAAGATGTAATTGGAATAGATGCTAGCGAATCTATTCTTTGCTCAGCTAAGGCTGGTATAGGGATAGAAGATATTTTAGAATCTATTGTTGAAAAAATCCCAGCACCTATGGGAAATGAAAAAGAACCATTAAAAGCACTTATTTTTGATTCGAACTATGATAGCTATCGTGGTGCTATGTCATATATCCGAATTTTAGAAGGTACATTGAAAAAGGGTATGAAAATTCAAATGATGTCAACTGGTAAAAGTTTTGATGTTACTGATGTTGGGGTGTTTTCTCCTCAAATGACATTTTTAGAAGAACTAACTCCCGGAGAAGTTGGTTTTGTCGGAGCTAGTATTAAAAATGTAAAGGACACTCAAGTCGGAGATACTATAACAGATGCTAATAATCCAGCAACTGAACCTTTAGCTGGTTATCGTAAAGCAACATCTATGGTTTTTTGTGGATTATATCCTGTAGAAAATTCCGAGTATGTAAATTTAAGAGATGCCCTTGATAAACTACAATTAAATGATGCATCTTTAACCTTTGAAGCTGAAACTTCAATTGCATTAGGATTCGGATTTAGATGTGGGTTTTTAGGATTACTGCATATGGAAATAATTCAAGAGAGATTAGAAAGAGAATATGGTATTGAATTAGTAGTTACAGCTCCTAGTGTTATTTATAAAATAACTAAAACTAATGGAGAGGTAATCATGGTGGATAACCCTGCAAACTTACCAGCTCCCCAAGTTATAGATATTTTAGAAGAACCAATTGTTCAGTCTTCAATTATGGTTCCTAATGATTATGTGGGTGCAGTAATGGAGTTAGCCCAAGAGAAGAGGGGCATCTTCATAGACATGCAGTATTTAGCTGAAAATAGAGTTCAACTTAAATATGATTTACCATTAAATGAAATAGTTTATGACTTTTTCGACCAATTAAAAACAAGAACTAAAGGATATGCCTCTTTAGATTATGAAATGAAAGGCTATCTAGCATCTAACTTAGTTAAATTAGATGTTTTAGTTAATACAGAAGTAGTTGATGCACTTTCGTGTATTGTTCATAAAGATAAAGCATATGCCAGAGGCAAGGCTTTAGTAGCTAAATTAAGACAATTAATACCACGTCAAATGTTTGAAGTACCTATTCAAGCGGCTATTGGTAATAAGGTAATTGCTAGAGAAACAATAAAGGCTCTCAGAAAGAGTGTATTAGATAAATGTTATGGTGGAGATATAACTCGTAAAAGAAAGCTTCTTGAAAAACAAAAAGAAGGTAAAAAAAGAATGAAGCAAGTGGGTAATGTTGAGATACCACAAGAGGCATTTATGGCTGTATTAAGTCTAGAAGAATAGGATGTGAAGTTATGGCCAAATCTTTATATATTCATATCCCATTTTGCGAAAGTAAATGTAATTACTGTGATTTTTTAAGTTACCCTAGCTGTGACAATGAGATTAAAACAAGATATGTAAAAGCACTTGAAAAAGAAATAACACTTACAAACAATAAAAGTAGTACTCCACTAAAATCTGTTTTTTTTGGTGGAGGTACTCCTACTTCTCTATCAGGTAGTAGTTTTTGTACTTTAATGGATACCATAAAAAAAAATTATTATGTAAATCAGCAAACAGAGATAACTACAGAAGCAAATCCGGAAACAGTGGATTATACTAAACTATGTATGTTAAAAGACTCTGGAATAAATAGAGTATCTTTTGGAGTGCAAACCTTTGATGAGGAATTATTAAAGAGTATTGGAAGAATCCATTCAGCCAAAACTGTTTATAAAAGTTATGGTACTGCTAGAAAAGCAGGATTTTTAAATGTAAATTTAGATTTAATGTATGGTCTTCCTGAACAAAGTCTTAAAAAATGGGAGCATACATTATTAGAAACCTTAGCTTTAGAACCAGAACATATCTCGTTATACCAACTTAAAATCGAAGAAACAACCCCTCTAGGAAAAGAGCTACAAAAAGGAAAGATAGAAATATTTGATGATGAAATAGCCTTAGAAATGTATAAGATGGCAAGAGCTTATTTGGGGGAAAAAGGATATAAACAATATGAAATCTCAAATTTTGCAAAACCAGGCTATGAATGTAAGCACAATAAAACATATTGGTTAAATGAACCATATATTGGTATAGGACTAGGAGCATGTTCTTATAAATCCCCTACTAGAAAAATCAATGTAGGAGGATTAGAAGAATACTTAGAAAACCTAGAAAATAATCAATTACCTTTTTATGAAGAAGACATCCATGATAAGAAAATAGAAATGTCAGAAACTGTTTTTATGGGCTTAAGATTAACCGAAGGTGTTAGCTTAGACCAGTTTGAGAATAGATTTGGTGAAAAATTAGAAATTGTTTTTAAAAGGGCAATTAATAAATGCATAAGTCTAGGTTTAATAGAGCTAAACCCAGAAAGAATAAGGCTTACAGATAAAGGACTATATATTGGCAATTTAGTTTTTGAAGAATTTTTACTTAAATAAGTGAAGAATCATTGACATTTTCATAGGTTAATGATATTTTTTTATTATAAATTAGCACTCAACAAAGGAGAGTGCTAACAAAACAAAGGGTGGATGAAATGGAATTGGATGCTCGCAAGAGGAAAATACTCGAAGCAGTAATCGTTGATTATATCTCTACTGCTGAACCTGTAGGTTCCCGAACCATTTCGAAAAAGTATGAATTAGGGGTTAGTCCAGCTACTGTTCGAAATGAGATGGCGGATTTAGAAGAACTAGGTCTTTTGGAACAACCTCATACTTCTGCTGGGAGAATTCCATCTGATTTAGGTTATAGGTATTATGTTGATTGTTTAATGAGAAAAGTAGCTATAGAAGATAAATTAAAAGATACCATTAGAGAAAGCTTTGGTGTGAAGGCTAAGCAAATCGAAGATATTATTAAACACACTAGTAAAACTTTGTCGACCATGACTAATTATACATCTCTAGTAATAGCTCCTAAGGCAGGCAGTAATTCTTTACAAATGATTCAGTTAATTTTCATTGAACCAGGTAAGGCTTTAATTGTAATTATTACTGATGGTGGTAGAGTTGAAAATAAATTTATCGAAATTCCTCAATCTGTTACTAAAGAGGATCTTGATATAGTTTCAATGTGTTTAAATCAAAAGCTAAAAGGTTTAACATTGGAGGATTGGGATAAAAATATTTTAAAAGAATTACAGTTAAATTTAATAAAACAACAAAAGGTTTATACTAAGGCAATTGACTTATTGGATAGTATTTTAAATACCCATACGGAAAATAAAATTTATTTAGGTGGAGCTTTAAATATTTTAAATCAACCTGAATTTATGGATGTAGATAAGGCTCGTAGCCTCTTGACTTTACTAGAGCAAGAAGAAGAACTAAATAAGGTGATGAAAAATAATCTTGAAGAAGGTGTAGCAGTCAAGATTGGGACAGAAAATGACTGTGAAGGCATTAAAGATTGTAGCTTAATAACAGCAACTTATAAACTTAATGGCAATGTAATGGGGACGATAGGAGTATTAGGACCGACAAGAATGCAATATTCTCATGTTGTATCAATAGTTGATTATTTAACCCAAGTTTTATCCCGACTTATATTAAAGTGAAACAAGTGCATCTTTTTGGTATAAGTGGGAGAATATACATTAGATAAAAGTGGATAAAAATTTAGGAGGTAGTAGTTTTGAGTTCAAGCCATGGAGCAAACAATTCTGATTTAGATAGTAGATTCACTGCTTTAGAAACTAATATTGAAGCCATTCGTGCTGTAGCTAGTGCTGTAAAGGGAACAATAGGCCCTAAGGGCTTAGATACAATGCTAGTCGATCAAATGGGGGATATAGTGATTACTAATGATGGTGTTACTATTTTGAATTTGATGGAAGTAAACCATCCTGCTGCCAGAATGTTAATTAATATAGCAAGAGTGCAACAAGAAGAAATTGGTGATGGAACCACAACTGCAACCTTAATGGCTGGAGAAATGTTAAGTGAAGGGCTAAAACAAGTAACTCAAGGTGTTCCCATAGCTAGGGTGATTGAAGGGCTTAGGATAGGCTTAGCGCAAGCTATAGAAGAATTTGAAGCTAGGACCCAAGAGATTGATCAAGATAACTATTCGTTATTAACAAAGATAGCTTTAGTTGCAGGCAGAGAATATGAAGATATAGCTAATTTAGTTGTAAAATCGGCTCAAATAATGGGATCTGAAAAATTACTAGAGCCTTCTTTTAAATTATCTGATTCTATTAAAGCAATAGAGGGAGCTAATAACGAAGTTTTTGTAGGTACATTAATTAATAAAGAAAGAATGAATAAACAATCTCCAAAAGAAGTATTAAATGCAAAAATATTGATCATAGATGATGCTCTTGAACCAGAAGCAATTGATGATGCTGCTCTTGCAACTGAAAAGGGTTTTACTAGGTTTATGGAACTACGTGAAGAATTTAAACAAAGTATCGAAAAAATTGTGGAATCAGGTGCCAATGTAGTTTTAGTTGATAGAGGTGTAAATGATTTAGCTGAAGAAATCTTAATTGATAATGGCATAATGGTTGTGGAAAGAGTAGCTAATAAAGAATTACAAAAAATCAGTAAGCATACTAAAGCCAAAATGATCAAAAGAACGGGTTTAAATAAGCAAGTAGAAGCCATTAAAAACTACATAGGCTCAGCCGAAAAGGTATATGAAGATGAAAAACTTGAAAATATTAGAATTTTAAATGGAATAGGTGAACCTATTGCTACCGTTATTGTCAGCGCCTCTACTAGTGAAGTAGTAGGTGAAAGGGAAAGAATTGCTAAAGATGCAGCTAGTAGTGTTCAGGCCACATTTAAAAAAGGCTTTGTCCCTGGTGGAGGTTCTATAGATTTATATATAGCAAGAAAATTAGAAAGTCTGCAAAAGGATATTAAAGGAATGACTAGCTTTGGGGTGAAATGTGTTGCTAGCGCTTTAGAAAAGCCTTTTATGCAAATAGCGACAAATGCAGGTTATAATCCATTAGAAAAAATAGGAAATGTAACTCAAGCACAAGTAGAACAAAATAACTTTGCTTTAGGTATAGATTGTGATACAGGTGATGTCAAGGATATGTTGGTAGAGGGGATTATTGATCCTACTTTAGTAAAAATACATGCTTTAAAAGCAGCAGGAGAAGTTGCTGAAGCTATTTTACGTATTGATACTATTATCCGAAAAAAACAAGAAAGTAATCTTTAATATATATAACAATACACAGGTGGTGGGGAAATGACTAATAATGAAGAAAATGTAGAATTAGAAGAAGATATTATTGAAGAAGAGGAAAATACAGAGAGTACAGGTAAAGTAGAAATCGTAGAAGAAACAAATGAAGTTGATGAGCTTAATCAAAGACTATTAAGAGTTTCTGCAGATTTTGATAACTTTAAAAGAAGAACTAGAGAAGAAAAGGCAAGTATTTTAAAATATGCCAATGAAAAACTACTAATAGATACTTTGCCAGTTTTAGATAATTTTCAAAGAGCAATTGATGTTAAAGAACCAAGTGAAGAAGTAAAAAAATTCATTGAAGGTATGGATATGATTTATCGTCAATTGTATGAAGTTTTAAAGAAATCAGGACTTTCTGCAATTGAAGCTAAAGGAAATGAGTTTAATCCTGAACTTCATGATGCAGTTATGCAGGTAGAAAACAATGAGGTTCCTGACAATACAGTAATTGAAGATTTAAGAGCAGGATACCTATACCATGATAAGGTAATTAGACCAAGTATGGTACAAGTAGCAAAGAATAGTTAATGACAAATAATAATAAAAGTACTTAAAAAAAAGGATGAATTCCTTAAATTAATATTGAATATAGGAGGTTTTTTATAATGAGTAAAGTAATTGGAATAGACTTAGGTACAACAAATTCTTGTGTAGCAGTAATGGAGGGTGGGGAACCAGTAGTTATCCCAAATCCAGAAGGTAATAGAACAACACCATCGGTGGTAGGGTTTTCTAAAACTGCTGAACGTTTAGTAGGTCAAGTTGCTAAGCGTCAAGCAATCACAAATCCCGATCGTACTATTAGTTCAATTAAAAGACATATGGGTACAGATTACAAGGTTAGTGTTGATGATAAACAATTTTCACCTCAAGAAATTTCGGCTATTATTTTACAAAAGTTAAAAGATGATGCAGAAAGCTATTTAGGAGAGTCAGTTTCAAAGGCTGTAATTACTGTTCCAGCTTATTTTACTGATAGTCAAAGACAAGCAACAAAGGATGCTGGAACAATAGCAGGACTTGAAGTTTTAAGAATAATTAATGAACCTACAGCAGCTTCATTATCTTATGGTTTAGATAAAGAAAATGACCAAACAATTCTAATTTATGACTTAGGTGGCGGAACATTTGACGTATCTATTCTGGAATTAGGTGATGGTGTATTTGAGGTAAAGGCTACTAGTGGTAACAATCGTTTAGGTGGAGATGACTTTGATCAAAAAATCATTGAATGGATGATTGAAGAGTTTAAAAAAGAAACTAGTGTAGATTTAAATAAAGATAAAATGGCTGCCCAACGTTTAAAAGAAGCAGCTGAAAAGGCTAAACATGAATTATCTGGAGTACAAACAACTAATATTAATTTACCTTTCATCACTGCAACAGCTGATGGACCTCAGCATTTAGACTTAAATTTAACAAGAGCAAAATTTAACGAGTTAACAGCAGATTTAGTAGAAAAAACTTTAACTCCAACAAAACAAGCATTAAAAGACTCAGGTTTTTCTGCTAATGAAATAGATAAAGTAATTTTAGTAGGTGGATCTACACGTATCCCAGCGGTTCAAGAAGCGATCAAAAACTTAATTGGTAAAGAGCCTTATAAAGGTGTTAACCCTGATGAATGTGTTGCGCTAGGTGCAGCTATTCAAGCAGGTGTATTATCAGGGGAAGTTAAGGACGTATTATTATTAGACGTTACTCCTTTATCTTTAGGTATTGAAACTTTAGGTGGAGTATCGACTAAGTTAATCGAAAGAAATACAACTATTCCAACTTCTAAGAGTCAGATTTTCTCAACAGCATCTGATAGTCAAACATCAGTTGATATTCACGTATTACAAGGTGAAAGAGAAATGGCTCAATATAATAAAACTTTAGGACGTTTCCAATTAACTGGAATACCAGCAGCTCCTAGAGGAGTTCCACAAATTGAAGTTAAGTTTGACATTGATGCTAACGGAATTGTAAATGTTTCTGCTAAAGATTTAGGAACAGGAAAAGAACAAAAAATTACAATTCAATCTTCAAGCGGACTTTCAGATGAAGAAATTGAAAACATGGTAAAAGAAGCTGAAATGAATGCTGAAGCAGATAAAAAACGCAAAGAAGAAGTTGAAACTAGAAATGGAGCAGATTCATTAGTATACCAAACTGAGAAGACTTTAAAAGAAGCAGGAGATAAATTAGATGCTGATGAAAAAGGCGAAGCAGAAAAAGCAATACAAGAATTAAAAACAGCATTAGAAGGTGATAACACCGAAGACATTAAAGCTAAATCTGAAGCTTTAACTGAAATAGTTTATAAATTATCATCAAAATTATACGAGCAAGCAAATCCTGAAGCTGGGCAAGAAGCACCTGAAGGCGCTCCAGAGCAAGATGATAATGTAGTAGATGCTGACTTTACAGAAATTAAGGAAGATAAATAATAAAAATATCAGCAGGAGTGAATGTACTCCTGCTTGATTTCTTGTGTATTAAATAAACTAGAAAAAGGAGGTGAACCGGGATGGCAAAAAGAGATTATTATGAAGTTTTAGAAATTAGTAAAACAGCCGGCGAGGATGAAATTAAAAAAGCATATCGCAAGCTAGCCCGGAAATACCACCCTGATGTGAACCCAGGAGATAAAAAGGCGGAAGAGAAATTTAAAGAAGTATCAGAGGCCTATGAAATTCTTTCTAATCCAGAAAAAAGATCTGCTTATGATCAATTTGGTCATGCGGGTACAGATCCTAATGGTTTTGGTGGAGCAGGAGGATTTGGTGGCGGAGATTTTGGTGGATTTGGTGATATATTTGATGTATTCTTCGGTGGTGGCGGAGGAGGCTTTGGCGGTGGTAGAGCCCGTAGAGGTCCTACTAAAGGAAATGATCTTCGCTATGATTTAGTAATAGAATTTGAAGAGGCAGCTTTTGGGGTAGAAAAGACAATCTCTTTACCACGATATGAAAATTGTTCTAAATGTAAAGGAACAGGGGCTAAAGAAGGAACCGAAGCCGAAACTTGTGGAACATGTCATGGTACGGGTCAAGTAGCTCATACTCAAAGAACAGCATTTGGTCATTTTCAAACAGTTAAACCTTGCTCTACTTGTAATGGTGAAGGTAAAATTATTAAAGAACCATGCACAAAATGTAAGGGTCAGGGAAAGGTTCGCGCAACTAAGAAACTACAAGTTAAGATACCTGCTGGTGTTGACTCTGGATCGCGTTTAAGAATGGCAGGAGAGGGTGAACCTGGTGAATTAGGTGGACCACATGGAGATTTATATATTTATATTTCAGTTAAACCACATGAGTATTTTATTAGGCAAGGTAATGATATAATTTTAGAATATCCAATCAATATTGTGCAGGCTTCCATAGGAACTGAAGTAGAAATCCCGACTCTAGAAGGACCAGTTAAATTAAAAATTCCGGAAGGAACTCAAACAGGAACTGTATTTAGATTAAGAGGAAAGGGTATTACTAGTATCAAAGGTTTTTCTAAAGGAGACCAGCATGTTCAAGTGAAAATTATAACTCCTAAACATCTTACTTCTGAACAAAAAGAGTTACTTCAAAAGCTAGAAAAATCATTTGCTGAAGGACAGCATACGGATCAAGATGAAAATGATGGAAAAGAAAAAGGCTTCTTTGAACGAGTAAAGGATGCTTTTAAAGGTTAGGAGAGTATATTATGAATTGGTTAGAGGTTAAAGTTACAACTGTACAAGAGGCAATTGAGGGTATAGCTAATATTTTTCATGAGATTGGAGCTGGGGGAGTCGTGATTGAAGACCCCCAGCTTATCTCTATATATGCAGCTAAAGGTACATGGGATGCACATGACTTCACTAAAGAACTGTTAGATAAAATGGACGTAGTAGTCAAAGGATATTTACCAGTAGACGAGTTCATTTTTTCAAGATTAGAAGAGTTAAAACTTGAGCTAGAATTATTAAAAGTTAGGATAGGCGAAATCCCAACAATTATTGAAGAACAAGAAGTAAAAGAAGAAGATTGGGCAAATTCATGGAAAATTTATTTTAAACCTGAAAAAATTGGAGAAAAGACTGTAATTAAACCTTCCTGGGAAAATTATAAAGAAAAACCAGGAGACTTAGTAATAGAACTGGATCCTGGCATGGCATTTGGTACTGGTAATCACGCAACCACATCTTTATGTATAAATTTGTTAGAAAAATATGTAAAACCAGAGATGAATGTTATTGATGTAGGTTGTGGTAGTGGTATTTTAAGTATTTTAGCAGCCAAGTTAGAAGCTAAAAATGTAGAAGCTTTAGATTTTGATAATGTTGCAGTTAGAGTTGCTAAAGAAAATGTCGTTATAAATAATTTACAAGATAGTAATATTACAGTATGTCAAAGTGATTTACTCCAAAAGGCTACTTTAAAAGCTGATTTAATCGTAGCTAATATAGTTGCAGATATTATAATCAGAATGATTCCATCTGTTCAGAACTATTTAACCGAAAAGGGAATTTTAATTTGTTCGGGAATCATAGATGAAAGAAAAGATGATGTTATTAAAGCTCTAGAAGAATATGATTTTAAAACACTAGAAATAAAGGAAAAATCAGGTTGGGTAGCTATCGTAGTCCAAAGCGGGTTACAGGAGAGATAAGAATGCGAAGATTATTTATACCGACAAGTGAAGTTGAGAGTGATTTAATTATTATAGATGGTAGTGATGCGCATTATCTTTTAAATGTTTTAAGAATAGAAGAAAAAGAAGAGATTATAATTTTTGATGGTAAAGGAACTGAGTATTTAGTAGAAATTAATAAAACAAGTAAAACTCAAGTTGAAGGTCTTATAAAGGATACCTATTTTGTTGGTCAAGATACTGAGGTACAAGTTACCTTAATTCAATCCATAGCTAAAGGCGATAAAATGGATTATATTATTCAAAAATGTACAGAAATAGGTGTAGGTAAGATTATTCCGATAATTACAGAAAGAACAATAGTAAAACTTGATGCTAAAAAGAAAAAAGAAAGAAAAGATAGATGGCAAAAAATAGCTACTGAAGCTGCGAAACAAAGTAAAAGAGTGATCGTGCCTGAAGTAACAGAGATATTAACCTTGGAAGAATTAATAAAGAAACTAGATAATACTGAAAAAACCTTGATTTTATGGGAAGATGAAAATAAAACTAAAATGAAAGAATATCTTAAAAAACAAGAAAGTATCGAAAACATAAACATCATCATTGGACCAGAGGGTGGATTATCAGAAGCTGAGGTTAATAAATTACAAGAAAAAGGTGCGATAGCAGCTTCGCTAGGTTCTCGAATTTTAAGAACCGAGACAGCTGGATTAGTAGCCTTAACTATAGTCTTATATGAATTAGGTGAGTTAGGATGAGTAATGAAAATAAGAAAAGGGTTGCCTTATATACTTTAGGATGTAAGGTAAATCAAGATGAAACTGAAGCAATTGAGGGACTATTTAAAGACCGAAATTATGAGATTGTATCTTTTGAAAATAGAGCTGATGTATATATTATTAATACATGTACAGTAACTCATTTAGCAGACCGAAAATCACGTCAATTTATTCGAAGAGCAATTAATACAAATCCCAATGCTTTAATTGTAGTAACAGGATGTTATGCTCAGACATCTGCAGATGAGTTAGAAAAAATACCGGGTGTAGATTTAATAATTGGAACTAGTGGACGAGAAAAAATAGTAGATGTCATTGAGGAACATCAAAAGGTGAATATGGCTACTACCTTCGTTTCTGATATTAGAAAAGCTAAGGATTTTGAAGAATTACCAGTTGATCGTTTGATTCATAAAACAAGGGCTTATTTAAAGGTACAAGAAGGTTGTGAACAATTTTGTACTTATTGTATCATTCCTTATTCAAGGGGACCTTTTAGGAGCCGTAGCCTTGATAATTGTATAAACGAAGCGGGGAGACTAGTTGATGCAGGGTTTAAGGAAATTGTCTTAACTGGTATACATCTAGGCGCATATGGTATTTATGATGAAAAGCTTAGCCTATTTGATTTATGCAAGAATTTATTAGATAAAACTGATATTAAACGTTTACGACTCAGTTCTATTGAGCCTACAGAAATAAATGATGAAATTATAGAATTAATGAAAAATGATTCTCGTTTTTGTCGTCATTTACATATTCCACTGCAAAGCGGGGATAATAAAATACTTAAATTGATGAATCGACCTTATGATGCTGAACAATTTCAGCAGTTAGTAACAAAGGTTAAGCAAGAAGTACCAGGGGCTTCGATAACCACAGATTTCATTGTCGGATTTCCAGGTGAAGATGATGAGTCTTTTGCAAATAGTGTTGAGCTTATAGAAAAAGTTGGTTTTAGTGATATTCATGTATTTAAATATTCTCCTCGCAAAGGAACTCCTGCTAGTAAATATCCAGATCAAGTTGAAGCTAGTATTAAAGAAAAAAGAAGTAAAATTATTAGTGATCTTGCAACTAGAGGATTTGTAAACTTTGCTAGTCAGTTTATAAATCAAACAGTTGAAGTATTAGTCGAACAAGATGTTAAGGGAATTTGTGAAGGTCATACAGATAATTATTTACCTGTAAAATTTAAAGGTAAAATAGATAAGGGGCAAATCGTAAAAGTAAAAATAAAAAATCTTGAAAAAGGATTTTTAAGTGGCGAGTTGATTTAATAGCAGGATTTTCTGCTTTTAGTGCGAATTTATAATAATAAGGCTAAGAATATATACTTTATTAAAATAGTAGCTAGGAGGTGAAACAATGTCAGATTGTCTTTTTTGTAAAATAGTCAATAAAGAAATACCTTCTGAAGCTGTTTATGAAGATGAATTTGTTTATGCCTTTCATGATATTAGCCCTGTGGCTACTATTCATATAATAGTTATACCTAAAAAACATATCAAAAGTTTAAATGATATTGAAGAAAATGATTTATTATTAATGGGAAAGATTTTAAGTGCCATTAATAAAATAGCAAAAGATAAAAAAATAGATAGCGAAGGCTATCGTGTAGTTAATAATTGTGGAGAAAATGGTGGACAAACTGTTGATCACATACATTTTCATCTATTAGGTGGAAGAAATATGATGTGGCCTCCGGGTTAATCTTGCTTTAAATATAGATATTTAGTATAATTAAAAATGTGCAATTTTCAAGTTCCCATGGAATAAGTCCACTAGCCAAAAATTTTAAATAAAGTTAAAAAGTAAGATGGTTAGTAGTGGAGGGAGGGATATTAGTGAGTGAAATTAAAGTGGGTAAAAACGAAACATTGGATAGTGCCCTTCGTAGATTTAAGCGTTCTTGCCAAAAATCTGGGGTTTTATCTGAATGGCGTAAACGTGAACACTATGAAAAGCCAAGTGTGAAAAAGAAAAAGAAAGCCGAAGCAGCAGCTAAAAAGAAGGCTAAGAAAAGATAATTTGGGGTGATAAGATGTCCCTACAAGATCAATTGATGGCAGATATGAAAGATTCTATGAGAGCTAAAGAGGCTGGTAAGAAAAAACTAACTGTTATTAGAATGGTTAGGTCTGCTATTAAAAACATAGAAATAAATGAAAAAAGAGAATTAAACGATGCAGATATCGTTGAAGTTCTTGCAAAAGAAGTAAAGCAACGCCGTGATGCAATACCTGATTACGAGAATGCCAACCGACCAGATATAGTGGAAAGCTTATTAAGTGAAATTGACATATTAATGGAGTATCTTCCTAAACAATTATCAGAAGAAGAAATTCGTAGCTTAGTAAAAGAAGTTATTTCTGAAGTAGGAGGAAGTTCTCCTAATGACATGGGAAAAGTCATGGGCAAATTAATGCCCAAGGTTAAAGGTAAAGCTGATGGTAAGTTAGTTAACCAAATAGTTAAAGAATTGTTAGTTAATTAAAATAAACAGGTAGTCTAAACATGAATAATGCTAGACTACCTGTTTTGTATTCTTTTGAAAGGAGTTGAATTATTTGAAAAGATTAACTTGGATATTTTTCTTATTAATTTTCATAAGTTTAAGTATTGTACCAGGGTTTTCTGCTAATGATAAGGTTATGGTTGTACCAATTGATAGTACTGTCGAAAAAGGATTATCCTCTTTTGTACAAAGAGCCTTTATAAAGGCTGAAAGTGAAAAGGTAAAGATGGTTATTTTAGAAATAAATACACCAGGTGGAAGAATTGACGCCGCTAGAGATATTGAAAGAATTATTTCAAATTCAAAGCTACCTACCACGGCTTTAATCAAGGATAGGGCCATTTCAGCAGGATCTTTAATTGCTTTAGCCTGCGACACAATCGCTATGCAGCCAGGGTCAACTATTGGAGATGCTGAACTTTATATTGGTAGTGAAAGGGCAGGAGAAAAGCAATTATCAGATTGGAGAGAAAAATTAGCCTCAACAGCCGAAGCTAAAGGAAGAAACCCTGAAATTGCAGCAGCCTTTGCGGATCGGGATATAGAAATACCTGGTGTTACAGCAAAAGGCAAATTATTAACCTTAACCCCTAAAAAGGCGGTAGAATTAGGGATAAGCGATTATTTAGTAAAAGATAGAGATGAATTATTAGAAGTACTAAATTTAGAAAAAACTTTAGTTATTTCGACAGAGCCAACTATGGGTGAAAATTTAGCAAGGTTTGCAACTGACCCTATGATAGCTCCAATTTTGCTTACCATAGGAATAGCAGGTTTAGCCATTGAATTAATTACTGTAGGTTTTGGAGTCTTTGGAGTAATAGGTTTAGCTTCAATGAGTTTATTCTTTGGGGGACATTTATTAGCTGGATTTTCAGGATGGGGAGCTATATTTTTATTTTTAGTAGGTCTTATTCTGCTAGTTATTGAGATTTTTGTACCAGGTTTTGGTGTTTTTGGGATAGGAGGGATTGCCTCTTTAATTGGAAGTGTAGTCATGGTGTCGCAAAGCTTAGAAGCTGCCCTTACCTCATTAACGATAGCCATTATTGGTTCGATTGTTCTTATCCTTGTTAGTTTAAAGTTCTTGACACGTAGGAATATATGGAAGAAGATAGTATTAGAAAATAAACTAAGTAATGAAGAAGGATATAGTGCTTCTTCACAAGAATTAAAAGAGCTTTTAAATGAAGAAGGAAAAGCTTTAACAGATCTAAGACCTTCAGGAACCGCTATCTTAAATAACGGCATGAGAGTAGATGTCGTAACTTATGGAGATTATATCTTAAAAGATGAAAAGGTTAAGATTATCAAGGTGGAAGGTAATAGGGTAGTAGTAATTAAAATTTAAAGGAGGATTAACTTATGGTACAATTGTCAACGTTATTTTTGTTAGTTTTAGCTTTAATTGTTCTTGTGGTATTTTTTACCATTATTCCTGTAGGATTATGGATTTCTGCAATTGCTGCGCAAGTAAGGGTTGGTTTATTTACGCTTGTTGGAATGAGATTTAGAAGAGTGCCACCTGCAAAAATTGTTTTACCCTTAATTAAAGCAGTAAAAGCTGGTTTAGGTTTAGATTTAGATATTGGTAAATTAGAGGCTCATTACTTAGCAGGAGGTAATGTAGATAGAGTAGTAGATGCTCTAATAGCAGCACAAAGAGCAGGTATTGATTTAAACTTTTCAAGAGCAGCAGCTATTGATTTAGCAGGTAGAGATGTAAAAGAGGCAGTAATGGTATCTGTTACTCCTAAAGTTATTGAAACTCCAATTGTAGCTGCAATGGCAAAGGATGGAATACAAGTTAAAGCAACAGCTAGAGTTACAGTAAGGGCAAATATTGAACGTTTAGTTGGGGGAGCGGGAGAAGAAACAATAATAGCGAGAGTTGGAGAAGGTATTGTTTCAACAATTGGTAGTGCAGCTTCCCATAAAAATGTACTAGAAAATCCTGATAGTATTTCTAAAACAGTTTTATCTAAAGGATTAGATGCTGGAACAGCATTCGAAATTTTATCTATTGATATTGCAGATGTTGATGTAGGTAAAAATATAGGGGCTGAACTACAAACAGACCAAGCAGAAGCTGATAAGAAAATTGCTCAAGCAAAAGCTGAAGAACGTAGAGCAATGGCTGTAGCGAGAGAACAAGAAATGAAAGCAAGTGTTGAAGAAATGAGAGCTAAAGTTGTAGAGGCAGAGGCTGAAGTACCAAGGGCTATGGCACAGGCTTTAAGAGAAGGAAAACTAGGAGTTATGGATTACTATAATTTACAAAATGTTTTAGCTGACACATCTATGCGTGAAAATATTGCTAAAACAACAAAGGAATAAAAACTAGATACAACACTTTAAAAAATAATATCAAAAGACTTTCACAAATAGTACGGAAAATAAGGTGGTGATTAGTTTGGACTTTGATATTATTGGCCTGTTATTTCTTTTATGGGCAGTTTTCTCAGGTGTAACAGGTAGCCAAAAGGCAAAGAAAGCTAAAGAAGAAAAGGAAAGAAGAGATAAGCTTAAAGGAATCCCAAGTCAGCAGATGAACAAACCTGTTATAGAGAAACAACAAAGGCAGGAAAAAGGCTTCAACCCTTTTGAAAAGCTAAGTGAAACCTTAGGTGATGTTTTAAAAGAAATTGAGAAGTCAGTAATAGAACCAGGAGAACCAGCTCCACGGACACCAGTAAAGACAAAGTATAAGCCTGTTAATGTAGAAAAGGAACTCCCAAGTAGACAAAAGGCTATGCAAATAGAAAAGCAAACTAAATTAGAAAAGAAAATTAGCCAAGAACAATATACAAAAGAAGGAATTTATCAACAAAAGAATACACCAATAGATGCGATTCAAAAGGGCGAACAGGGTTGGAAAAATGCTACTCCTGATTTTGAGATTGATTCTAAAAAGGTTCTAACGGGTATAATCTGGTCTGAAATTTTACAACCACCCAGGGCAAAAAATAAGCTTAGAAATAATTTAATGAGAAGATAAAAAAGGGCTGTCTTAATGATTGAATTCATTTAAAGACAGCTCTTTTTATTTTCTGAAAGATCGTTTTTTATATTTATAATTTAATTTAGCTCCTTCATGAAATCGCTTAACTTTTTATCCTGTAAAAACTCAACAAATTGATTATTTAGCTTTTCAGGTATACCTTGAAAGATACACTGATTAAAAGGACAGGTAATATTATTAGTAGGACAACCTGCAATTGTAATAGATCCTTCTATTGATTCAAAGATTTCTAGTAAATTAATATCCTCAGGGTCTTTTAAGAGACCAAAACCACCTTTAGGACCACGTACAGAACGTAAAAAACCTGCTTTAACTAGTCTTTGCAATACTTTAGATAAATGAGCTTCAGAAAAGTTAGTTTTTCTCGCGATATCTTTAACACTAACTAATTCTTTGTTTTCAATTGTTATAAAAACCATGCTATGCAGAGCTAAGGATACCATTTCAGAAATGTGAAATACGCCTGGCAATTTGTTCACCTCGAGTAAAAATAATAATATTAGTATAATATAAGTATTACACAAAAGATGGGATAATAGTTACCTATTATCCCATCTTAATTAAATTAATTTAGCAATATCATTTTCTACAGTATCAATTCCACTAATATTAAATGTTTCAACTAAGAAGTTTACTACTGTAGGAGATAAGAATGCTGGTAATGTAGGTCCTAAGTGAATATTTTTAACACCTAGATATAAAAGAGCTAGTAAAACTGTAACTGCTTTTTGCTCATACCATGCAATATTATATACAATTGGTAATTCATTGATATCTTCTAATTCAAAAGCTTCTTTTAATTTTAATGCTATTACAGCTAATGAATAAGAATCATTACACTGTCCAGCATCTAAAACTCTTGGAATTCCACCAATATCGCCTAAATCAAGTTTATTGTAACGATATTTAGCACAACCAGCAGTAAGAATAACCGTATCTTGTGGTAATTTTTTAGCAAAATCAGTATAGTATTCTCTAGACTTCATTCTACCATCGCAACCAGCCATTACAACGAACTTTTTAATTGCGCCTGATTTTACGGCATCGATAACTTTATCAGCTAAAGAAAGAACAGTGCTATGTGCAAAACCGCCTACAATTTCTCCAGTTTCAATTTCTGTTGGAGCAGGACAAGTTTTAGCTAATTCAATAATTTCAGAAAAGTCTTTTTCTCCTTCTTTGCCGGTGATATGCTTTACTCCAGCAAATCCAACTACACTTGTAGTAAATATTCTATCTTTATATGAATCACGAGGAGGAATAATACAGTTAGTAGTCATTAAAATAGGACCATTAAATGATTCGAATTCTTTATTTTGTAACCACCAAGCATTTCCGTAATTACCTTTGAAATTATCATATTTCTTAAATTCTGGGTAATAGTGAGCTGGAAGCATTTCACCGTGAGTATATACATCTACTCCACTATCTTTAGTTTGTTTTAATAATTGCTCTAAATCTTTTAAATCATGTCCACTAATCAGTATTCCAGGGTTAGTGTCTACGCCAATATTTACTTTTGTGATTTCTGGAGTACCGTAAGTTTCAGTATTAGCTTTGTCTAATAAAGCCATTACATCTACAGCAAATTTTCCACATTCTACAACTAAAGCTATTAATTGATCAAGTGGTAACTCTTCGGTAGTGGATTTTAAACCTTTTTTCATAAAATTAAAAATACTTTCATCCTTATAGCCAAGTACATAAGCATGCTTGGCATAAGCAGCCATTCCTTTAATTCCATAAGTTAAAAGTTCTCTTAAAGATCTAATATCTTCGTTTTCAGCAGCTAAAATACCAATATACTGTGCTTTTTCTTTCATTTCATCTTCTGAATCTGTATACCATGAAGCTGCATCATGAAATTCGTCTACTTTTACATCTTTGGCCAATAATTCCTTTTTAAGTTCTTCTTTTAAGCTTAAACCCTCTTTAATCTTAGCTAAAATTACATGATCATCGAAGTTAGCATTAGTAATAGTCATAAATAAGCTTTCCATGATATAGAAATCATATTTTTTTGTATCAAATCCTAATTCGTCTGCTTTAAGAGCATAAATAGAAAGTCCCTTCGCTACATAGATTACTAAATCTTGTAGTCTAGCAGTTTGATCTTCTTTACCACACACACCTCTTACTGAACAACCTTTTCCTGCGGCAGTTTCTTGACACTGATAGCAAAACATACTCATTTATTTTTCCCCCTAAATTTTCTTTTTATTTAACACTTTATAAGTATAATAGTATTTAAATACCTAAATGTCAATAATTAAATTAAAGTTGTTGCATAAAAAATGTTTTAAGACAAATACTAAAAGAACGAAATCATAAACTGTATGGATTCATTTAAGACTAAATACTTTGGAGGTAATGTTTTGGATCTGTTTTTGAAAATAATTATCCAGACTATTATAGCGTTTTTTGCAATTTTATTTTTAACTAGAATTTTAGGTAAACAACAAATAGCTCAACTAACTTTTTATGAATATATTAATGGAATAACCTTTGGTTCAATTGCAGCGACTATGGCAACAGATACAAGCCAAAAGATATGGGAGCATTTAACTGGGTTAGTTGTGTTTGCAATTTTAACGGGATTAATGTCTTACATATCGATGAAAAATAGAATTGCCAAAAAAATTATTAATGGTGAACCCGTAATAGTTATTCAAGATGGTAAAATATTAGAAGGTAATTTACGCAAAATGAGATTAGAATTAGATGAGCTCATGGCAGAGCTACGTAGTAAGGATATTTTTAGTGCAGGAGATGTAAAGATTGGAATTATTGAACCAAGCGGCGAGATAAGTGCTTTATTAAAAGAAGAATTTATGCCACTAACCAAGAAGGATATAGGGATTAAAGGTGATTCAAAAGGAATAAATATAGAATTAATTATAGATGGCCAACTAATTTATAACAATTTGCAGGACATAGGCTTAACTGCTAAGTGGCTTATACAAGAGTTAAAAAAACAAAAGGTAAATGGAATCAAGGAAGTGGCTTATGCGAGTATAAATGATAAGCAGGAGCTTTATATTGATTTATATCACGATAATATTAAAGACATGATTGATGCTTCGGATGAAGAAATCCCTTTTAGTATGAATACTATTGGCAAAAAGAAATAGAATATCCCTCATTTTCCTAGCATAAAGATATTAGGAAAGTGGGGGATTTTTTATGAAAAATATTAAACATCAATTTTCTAGCATGTTTGATATACCCAAGGATATTATGCTAGATTTGCCTAAAATATCTGTAATGGGCGATATCCAGGTATATATAGAAAATCATCGTGGAATTATTGAGTATAAAACCGAAAATGTTAGAGTAAGTACAACACTTGGCGAAATCAATATTGAGGGCGAAGAGTTAGTATTAAGAAACATTGGAGCTGAAGAGATTTATGTAGATGGTAAGATTAAAAATATTTCCTTTGAACGATAACTTTTTTAATATTCTTTTATGGTAGGTGGCAAATATGGGATGGTATTCATACTTTATGGGATATTTAATTATAATTATAGAAGGTGATTTTCCTGAAAAAGTAATTAATATGGCCTTAACTAGGGGTATTTTATTATGGGATATAAAAGCTATTGAAAACAATAAAATTATGCTTAAAGTAAAAATACCAGGCTTTAGAGCTTTAAGACACATAGTAAAACATAATGGTTGTCGTATGAAAATTCATAAAAAAGTAGGTATGCCTTTTAAACTTTCTTGGATTAAAAGAAGAAAAGGATTAATATATGGGTCTGTAATATTTTTTATAAGCTTATATATACTAAGCTCTTTTGTGTGGTTTATAGAAATAACTGGTATGGAAAAGATAAAAGAATCTGAGATAAACGATTTAGCACTGCAGTATGGTATAAGAAGGGGAGCAAATATCAATTCATTAGATTTAGATAAGTTAGAAATAGAAATGGCTGAAAATCATCCAGGAATTGCTTGGGTGGGGTTAGACCGTGAAGGAACAAAAATTAGTATTAAAATAGCTGAAAAGAGTCTAATTCCTAAAACAGAGGATCACAAAAAAGGACATTTGATTGCCCTGGAAGACGGAATAATTGAGGAAATGCTTATTTTACAAGGAACCCCTTTGGTACAAGAAGGAGATACAGTGAAAAAGGGGCAGATGCTTGTATCAGGGTATATTTACCCGGAGATAATAGTGAATGATGATGGTACTCAGTCTTTTGATGGCGATCCAGAATTAGTCAAAGCTAAAGGAGTAGTTAGAGCAGTTGTAGATTATAAACAAATAGGGTCATGTCCGCTAGAAAAGGATACATATATTAAAACAGGAGAAACAATAGAGCAAATAATCGTAAAATTTAAAAATAAAAATATAGTTATAAAAGGACCCAAAGAGGTGAACTATAAGTATTATATACAAACAACAAAGTCTAAAAATATTATGCCTTGGAGGAATAAAGATAATTCTGTAGAATTTATATCACAGGTTTATTACGAACAAAACAAAAAGAAAATTCAATATGGGCATGAGGAGGCTTTTAAAGAAGCAATTAAAAAGGCAGAAAAGGAACTTGGTTCTAAGTTTAAAAAAGATATAGAAGTAGTAGAAAAAGAAGTAAATTTATTACCTGGAGATAGTAACATTGTAAAAGTTGAAGTTACCTGGAAGTGTGTTCATAATATAGCTAAAAATCTGGTAGCAGAAGAAAAACCTCAAAATAAAACTGAGCAACCTTAAAAAATGGATAAAAAAGATTAATAACGTGATAATATGATAAAATAAAGATATGGGATAACAGTTCAATAAATATAGAGGTAACTAAGGGGGTAAGATTTTATTTTGTCAGATATGCAGCAAGTTAAAATAAAACTAAAAGATAATACAGAAGCAGCAGTTTTATATGGAATGCAGGATATGAATTTAAAACTAATTGAAAAAAATATTAAAGCTAAAATCACAGCTCGTGGTGATGAAATTGTTATTTCAGGAGATAATGAAGAAGTTTTAAAAGCACAAAAGGTTTTTAATCATTTAATAGAGTTAATAAGTAGTGGCAAATCTATTAGTGTAATAGATGTTAATTATGCACTCAATATTCTTAACGAAATAAAAAAAGAAGTAAAAGAGGAAGAGGATAAACCATCTAAATATTTAACAGAACCTTTATTATTTAGTGCCAAAGGCAAACAAATATCCCCTAAAACACTAGGGCAATTCAAATATATTGAAGATATAAAGAAAAAGGATATTGTCTTTGGTATTGGACCTGCTGGGACTGGAAAAACTTATCTTGCCGTTGTTATGGCAGTTAGGGCTCTTAGAAATAAAAAAGTTCATAAGATAGTTTTAACTAGACCAGCAGTAGAGGCAGGAGAAAAACTAGGATTTTTGCCTGGAGATCTTCAAGATAAAGTAGATCCTTATTTACGTCCACTTTATGATGGTTTATATGATACACTAGGAATGGAAGTTGCGCAAAAATACATGGAAAAAGGAATAATAGAGGTTGCTCCCCTTGCATATATGAGAGGAAGAACTTTAGAAGATTCCTTTATTATTTTAGATGAAGCTCAAAATACAACCCCAGAACAAATGAAAATGTTTTTGACTAGAATCGGTTTTGGTTCAAAGGCTGTAGTTACTGGTGATATAACACAGGTTGATTTACCTAGAAATGATAAATCAGGGTTGATTTTAGTGCAAGATGTATTAAAAGGGATACCTGAGATTAGCTTTCAATATTTAAATAGCAAAGATGTCGTTCGTCATCCTGTAGTTGCTAAAATTATTGAAGCTTATGATTTTTATCAAAGTGAGGCTGATGAAAGGAGGTAACTTATATGTTTCTTTCCAAGTTGCGAGAGAAATTACCAAAGTTACCGAGTCCTTTAATTAATTGGTTAGGACATGAAAAATTTAGACGATTGTTATCTATTACCGTGTTTTTTTTCATAACAATGGTAATTTTATCTATACACTTCCTTCCAGAAAGGGTCCCATTAGAAGAAGGACAAGTTAGTCCAAAAGATATTATTGCAAAAAGATATTTAACCTTTGAAAATGAAGATGCAACTGAACAAAAAAGGTTTGAAGTTACTAGTCATGTCAAAGATGAATATGTTTTAAAAGAGGAAGTATTAAATAATACTATCGGGGAAATGGGGACAATTTTCTCAGAAATACTAGCTATCACAGCAGACATAAATAGAACTGATAATGAAAAAATAGCAAGTCTTAAAAATTTAAATTTATCTTTATCCAATACAGAATGGAATAAAATAATAGCTTTGGATCCTATTAAAATTAATGCTTTAAGTAATCATACAAAAAGTATTCTTAATAAAGTTTTTGCTAAGGGTGTAAAAAGTGAAGATATTAAGTTTGCAAAAAGCAGAGCAGTAGCTGAAGTAGACTTATTAGAACTAGAACCTGTACATAGAAGCTTAATTAAAAATATTTTAAACTCTATTGAGTATAAGCCTAATTTAGTATATGACCCAGTTGCTACGGAAAAGCTAAAAAGAGAAGCGGCTAATGAAGTCGAACCAGTACAGGTTGTAATTAAAAAGGGACAAAGGATTGTAAGTGAAGGAGATATATTAAATAAGCATCAAATAGAAGTACTTACCTGGTTAGGGTATAAAAAGAATGCATCTCCTTTAATTATTTTAACAGGTCTTGCTTTATTTACAGGTTTAGTAATTTTGTTAGTAGGTTTATTTTTACAGCGCTATCGCAAGGACTTATACCGTGATAGCAACAAACTAGTCTTACTTATGCTACTGGTTATTATAACATTAATAATAATTAAAATTTTTCTTTCCATGACTTTAAGCCAAATCCCAGAAAGAGCTGCACAGGTCGGTCATTTAGTTCCAATTGCAGCAGGATCGATGTTAATCGCTATGCTATTAGATCTTAACTTAGCAATTTTTATCACATCTATCTTTGCGTTAATTATTGGAATTATGACAGGGGAAATGTCTTTTGCTTTAACAGCTTTTGTAGGCGGGGTTGTAGCTGTATATAGCGTATCACGCTTAAATCAACGCTCAGATTTAGCTAAAGCAGGTCTTTGGGTAGCTATAGTGAATGTAATAAGTGTTCTTTCGTTAGCATTACTTTATGGTCAAAACTGGCCTGTAACTTTAACAGGAGTAAGCTTTGGAGTTGTTAATGGATTAGTTTCATCTATTATGACAATCGGACTGTTACCATATTTAGAAAGTCTTTTTGGAATCACAACATCTGTGCGCTTGCTTGAACTTGCAAATCCTAATCATCCTTTATTAAAAAGACTTTTATTAGAGGCAACAGGTACTTATCATCATTCTATTTTAGTGGGTAATTTAGCAGAAGCTGCTGCTGAAGAAATTGGAGCAGATTCACTTATTGTCCGGGTAGGTGCGTATTATCATGATATAGGAAAAATAAAAAGACCGTACTTTTTTGTAGAAAATCAGATGGGTAATGAAAATCCTCATGATAAAATTACTGCCTCATTAAGTACTTTAATTATAACTTCACATGTTAAAGATGGTGTAGAGTTAGCCAAAGAGCATGGATTACCTAAAGTCATTACCGATATCATAGCTCAGCATCACGGAACAAGTTTAATTAAATTTTTCTATCATAAGGCCAAGGAAACAGAAAAGGATGATTTAGTTAAAGAAGAAGATTTTAGACATATTGGTCCAAAGCCACAAAATAAAGAAATGGCCTTAATTATGTTAGCTGATAGTATTGAGGCTGCAGTAAGATCTATCAAAGAACCAACGCCAGGAAAAATAGAAGGTATGATTAGAAATATTATAAAAGATCGATTAAATGATGATCAGTTTGATGAATGCGATTTAACCTTTAAGGATTTAGATAAAATAGCTAATTCCTTTGTGCGTGTTTTAGGTGGTATCTATCATTCTAGAATTGAATATCCTGATAATGCTCTAAAGGCAATTGAAAAAAAGAAGAAAAAGGGTGAAACACATGCCACTGATAATAAGGAATGACCAGGATAAGATTGAAATATTAAAGGAATGGCAAGATAAATTAAATGAAATAGTAGAAGTTTTTTTTCCTGTGAAGAGATAGATGATGAAGCGGAAATAAGTTTACTTTTTGTTGACAATGAAAACATCAAAGAATTGAATAAAACCTATAGAGATAAAGATAATAAAACAGATGTGTTGTCCTTTCCTTTATGGGATCCAGAAGAAGAACTTGAAGAAGATGAAGAATTTCTCTTAGGTGATATTGTAATCTCATTAGAAACCGCACTAGAACAAGCAGAGGAATATGCTCATTCCCTAAGTAGGGAAATATGTTATTTATTTGTTCATGGCTTACTTCATCTAATTGGTTATGATCATTTAACTGATGAGGATAAAAATATTATGAGACAACAAGAAGAAAAAATTCTAAATTCTGTAGAGATGCCTAGATAAATATTATGAAAAATTCAAGTTTTAGGAAAAGCTTCTACATTGCTTGTAAAGGATTAAAATACGCGATTGTTACGGAAAGAAATATTAAAATTCATCTAATAATGGCTGTATTAGTTTCCCTTTTGGGCTGGTATTTAGGAATATCTAATTTAGAATGGCTTATTGTAATTTTAACCATAACTTTAGTGATCGTTTTGGAAATAGTTAACACGGTGGTTGAAAATATTGTAGACTTAATTACGTTAGAATATCATCCCCTAGCTGCTATAGCCAAAGATTTATCTGCGGGGGCAGTCTTAGTAGCCGCCCTTGGTGCAGCAATTGTAGGAGCGGTTACCTTTCTTAAATATTTAACCTGACTAACTTGGCGTAAGTCTCCCACCTCTTTAGTTGGGAGTCAAACTCCAACTAAGTCATGCATTTGCAGTTCTAGAATTTAGGTGGAGTGAAATAATCTCCACCTGAATTAAGAACTTGCTTTAATATAACCTGGGAGGGTTTTTGTGAATTATAAAGATTTAGTTGAAAAGGCGCTTAAAGCTAAAGAAAATGCTTATGCACCATATTCAAAATTCAAAGTAGGAGCAGCTCTGCTTTCAAACAAAGAAGAAGTTTTTACTGGATGTAATGTTGAAAATGCAAGCTTTGGGTTAACCAATTGTGCTGAAAGAACCGCAATTTTCAAAGCTGTTTCTGACGGAAAAAAAGATTTTAAGGCTATTGCATTAGCATCAGATAGTGATAAAATTATTACGCCTTGTGGAGCTTGTCGTCAAGTATTATTAGAATTTGGACCCCACATAGATGTAGTAATGGCTAATAATAAAGGAGAATATAAGGTTAATAAGGTTATGGATTTAATCCCTAATGGCTTTGATACTGAATATCTTGAGGAGGAAAATAAAAAATGAAATCAGGTTTTGTTACCATTATCGGTAGGCCTAACGCAGGAAAATCTACCTTATTAAATAACATACTAGGTACTAAAATTTCCATTATGTCGGACAAACCACAAACAACTAGAAATTGCATTTCAGGTATATATACGAATAAAGAAATTCAAATTATCTTTTTAGATACTCCAGGAATCCATAAACCTAAGCATAAGTTAGGCGAATTCATGGTGAATATTGCTGAAGATACTATTAAAAATGTTGACTTAGTTTATTACATGGTTGATGTTACTACAGATTTTGGTAGGGGAGATCAATACATTATTGATCGCTTAGCTAGTTCTAAAACTCCAGTAATTTTAATTTTAAATAAAATAGACTTAATGCCTCATGATAAGGTTTTAGAAATAATTAATTTTTGGAAGGATAAAGCTGTGTTTGCAGAAATATTTCCACTATCAGCATTAAAAGGAGAAAATGTAGATAGATTAATTGCAACTACTAGTACTTATTTAGAAGAAGGACCTATGTATTATCCAGAGGATACCATAACTGACCAACCAGAACGAGTAGTAATAAGTGAATTAATTAGAGAAAAGGTCTTACATTTAACTAGGGAAGAAATTCCTCATAGTGTAGCAGTAATAATAGAATCAATGGAAAAAAGAAGCAATGGGAAAGTATTCATCGTAGCAACGATATATGTTGAACGAGATTCTCAGAAAAAAATTATAATTGGTAAGGGTGGAGAGTTACTAAAAAAAGTAGGAACTTTAGCCCGTGGAGATATTGAAAGATTGTTAGGTGAAAGGGTATACTTAGATTTATGGATAAAGGTAAAAAAAGATTGGAGAAACAAAGACAGTTTACTGCGCAACTTTGGTTATGATAAAACACAAATATAAACTATAATAAAAACATATTTAAAAGAGGTGAACCTGAATTGGACGGCAATCCGTGTAGTCGAAGGTCAAAAAATTTAATAGGGTTTAGGGGAGCCGTTTACTTATAATAGCTTCCCAGTAAGGAGGAGCTATGAAGCAACGTAGAGAACAAAATGAAAGACTTCTAAACACAATTAGGGACCTAATTCATTCTTTAGAAGATAAAAAGCTTAAAGAAATTTTAGAAGAGATGCACTTTGTAGATGTTTCTGATACATTACTAAGTTTAAAAAACGAGAAAGATCAAAGCTATTTATTATCCCTCCTTGATAATGAGTTAGCTGCTGATGTTTTAAATGAACTAGAAACAGAATTAGTGGTGGAGTTACTAGAGAACTTACCACACAATAGAATTTCTGGAATTTTAGAAAAAATGCCTTTTGATGATGTAGCAGACTTTTTAGGAGAATTACCAGAAGAAGAGCAAGATAAGTTTTTGAAACTTTTAAGAGCCCATGATGCTGCAGATGTCCAGGAATTAATGGATTATGATGAAGATTCAGCCGGTGGACTTATGACCACAGAATATGTAGCAATTCCGGAAAACATTACGGCTGCTAAAGCAATTGAAGTGTTAAGGGATATTGCCCCAGATGCTGAAACTGTTTATTATGTATATGTTATAAATTTAAAGAATCAATTAGTAGGAGTTATATCCCTAAGGGAATTAATTGTTACTAGTCCTGATAGCTTAATTTTAGAAATAATGCGCAAAAAATTTATTAGTGTAAATGTTTGTGAAGACCAAGAGGTTGTAGCAAATTTAGTTTCTAAATATGATATATTAGCAATTCCAGTTGTGGATGATTTAAATCATTTAGTGGGAATTATTACTGTCGATGACGTTATAGATGTTATTCATGAAGAAGCTACTGAGGATATATATAGATTAGCAGGTACCTATTCTGGAGAAGAAGAAGTGACTGCAAAATATTTAACAGCAATAAAATCCAGATTACCGTGGTTGTTAGTAACCATGCTAGGAGGATTATTTTCAGGACACGTCTTAGGTAAGTTTTCTGATCAACTTAGTGCTGTTGTGGCTTTAGCCTTTTTCATTCCTTTATTAACAGGAATGGGTGGTAACGTAGGTACCCAGTCCTCGACTGTAACTGTACGCGGTATTGCAACGGGGCAAATAAATCCAAATACAGTTATCAAGACTATTTTAAGAGAATCAATGGTTGGAGTTTCTTTAGGATTAGTTTTAGGGAGCATGGTTGCTTTAGTGGCTTATGTGTGGCAAGGAAGTATAGCTTTAGGCGTTGTGGTAGGGCTTGCAATGTTAGGAAATATGTTTACAGCCGCTACCATGGGTACTTTAGTGCCTATTATCTTTAAAAAGGTTGGTGTAGATCCAGCTGTAGCCTCAGCTCCTTTTATTACCACGTCTATTGATATAGTTGGATTAATAATCTATTCAACATTAGCTACACTTTTACTTAATTATATGCTGTAAGTTAAAAAAATCAGTAGCTTAAAAGTTACTGATTTTTTATTTTTTTAAAAAATAGGCTTTATTTATTCCGAGTAATATAGTAGAATATAATTAACAAATGATAATGTTTATCAATATCAATTAGGAGGTTGCTTATGGTATTAGCTGATGTTAAAAAAAATCAAAGTTTTAAGATTTTGTCTATTCCTAATGATATAGTTAGAGCTCAGACTATTAGATTTGGAATTAGCATAGGTAGTGTAGTTATTTGTGATGAAATAATTCCAGCAGGTCCTGTTATTTTACGAAAAAATAAACAAGAAATTGCTGTGGGAAATAATTTAGCAAAAGAAATATTAGTAGAACTAGTATAAGGGAAGGAGGCTTACTATGTCTCATTGTCATGGTAGCAATATACAGATAGATTTGCCTGAAGGTGGCAAAAAAATAGTATTAGCAGGTAATCCCAATGTGGGAAAATCAGTATTTTTTAATACATTAACAGGAATGTATGTGGATGTATCTAACTATCCAGGTACGACCTTAGATATTTCTCATGGGAAATTTAAAGATGATTTAGTTATCGATACCCCGGGGGTATATGGTATATCTTCTTTTAACGATGAAGAAAGAATTGCTAGAGATGTTATTTTATCAGCTGATTTGGTGTTAAATGTCGTTGATGCAGTTCATTTAGAGAGAGATTTGTTTTTAACCCAGCAAATAATCGACACAGGTGTACCAGTTATTATTGCACTTAATATGATTGATGATGCAGAAAAACAAGGTATTAAAGTAGATGCAGAATTATTATCAGATCTACTAGGAGTACCTGTATATAAAACAGTAGCTGTTGAATGTAAAGGAATTAGTGAAGTAATCAAAAACATTTACAATGCAAAGGTTGGTAATATTTCTCATAGTGATTTAACCGAGTTATTAATTAACATGAATACAAAAGTAGCCAATCAAGGTGAAGCACTTTTAATACTTGAAGGTGACCCAGTAATTTCAGAAAGACATGGAGTGGAATCTTTAGAGAACAGAGAAGAAATTTATGTAAAAAGAAGAGAAAGAGTAAATTATATAGTTGGAAAAACTGTTACAGAAAATAAAGAAGGTGTCAGCTTTAAAACTAAATTAGGTCGTTGGATGATTACACCTATTACTGGTTTTCCTATTTTGTTTATAGCCCTATATCTTATGTATCAAACGATAGGAGTTTTTGTTGCTCAAACAGTTGTAGGATTTACTGAAGAAACTATTATGGGTGGAATATATGAACCTTTTGTTAGAGGAATTGTAGGTAACTTTATCAATATTGAACATTGGTTTGGGTATATCCTAGCCGGAGAATATGGCGTTTTAACTATGACTGTTACTTATGTTTTAGGTTTATTAATGCCATTAGTAGTAGGATTTTACTTCTTTTTATCAACATTTGAAGATTCAGGTTATTTACCAAGAATTGCAGCATTAACTGATAGGTTATTATCAAGTGTGGGATTAAATGGCAGGGCTATTATTCCAATGATTTTAGGATTTGGTTGTGTTACTTTAGCAACAGTGGTAACAAGAATGTTAGGTTCTGTAAGAGAAAGAAGAATAGCAATTTTCTTATTGGCTTTAGCTATTCCCTGCTCTGCACAATTAGGGGTAATTGTAGGTCTGTTAGCCGGCTTAAGTCCTCTATATATTATGCTATATGTTATCGTGATAATATCGGTTATGGCGATAGTAGGAACATTATTAAATCGTTTATTACCAGGTAAATCTACAGATTTGTTAATTGACTTACCACCACTTAGATTACCAAGATTAAGTAATGTCCTTAAAAAAACTTATAATAAGTCTTATGCATTTTTAAAAGAAGCGTTTCCTTTATTTGCATTCGGTGCATTTTTAATAAGCGTTTTAAATTTATCAGGAGCTTTAACAAAGATTCAAGAATTTCTAGCTCCGTTAATTGTGGGATGGTTAAACCTACCTAAAGAAGCGGCTACTGCTTTTGTAATGGGTATTGTACGTCGTGACTTTGGAGCAGCAGGTCTTACAGACTTATCTTTAGAACCACTTGCAATGATAATAGCTTTAATTGTAATTACATTATTTGTACCATGTATTGCAGCAATTTTAGTATTATTTAAAGAACGTAATAAAACAGAAGCTGCTATTATGTGGTTTGGTTCTTTAATTATCGCATTTCTAGTAGGTGGAGTTGTAAATAAATTAACAGGCGTATTTGCAAATGAAAACACAGGTATTATTTTTGCAATTTTAATTTTCATGGCAGGGGCAGGTTTAACTTCATTGCTATGTAAGATCAGACCAAGATCTAAAACTAATATTAAAACTCTCTCCCAGGAGGGATAAATATGGAGAAATGCTCTCAATGTGGTTATGAAATTAAAGAAGGAGAATTTAGATGTCCAAGGTGTTTTAAAAGTTTAATTCATCTTGGTGGTTGCACAAATTGTGGAAAATGCAAAGAAAAAAGTTTGTTAAATAAAGTAAATAAAAAAATGAAAAATGACTAGAGATGCCCATGGGTATCTCTTTTTTTAAAGAGTTCAAAAATAAATAGTACTAAATTTTGCAAAGATATATTTACTTTATTTGTAAGAATGAGCTATAATTTAAGTAGGTGGAAAAAGAAGGTGAGTATACCTAACATAGAGATAGGAAAACTAATCTTGTAACATAACATCAGAAAGGATGGTTGGTATGCAGATCGATGAATTTTTTTGGAATTACTTTGAGAAGACTGGTACTATTAACGCTTATTTGATGTATAAAAATTATTATGAAGAAAAGGAAGCCCCTCTACTAGCGGTAAATGAAGAAAACATATAGAATAGATATTTAGTAGGCAATTGAATAGGATGAGTTGTATGAAAAATTTAGTTGTTACAGAAGGCATTATTTTAAGAAGCCGAAATTATAAAGAAGCAGATCAATTAATAACTATTTACACACAAAAGTTAGGAAAGATCACAGCAATTGCAAAAGGGGTACGTAAAACTAAAAGTAAATTAAGGGGTGGCTTACAAATTTTTAGTCATTCTAACCTTAGCTTATATATAGGGAAAAACTTAGCCACTGTAACGCAAAGTGAAAACATAAATTCCTTTTTGCCCTTACGATCAGAATTTGATAGGATGAACTATGCATCTTTCATTTCTGAATTAATTGACGCTTTACTACCAGAAGCTGAAAATGACGAAGAACTCTTTACTTTAATTTTAAAAAGCAAGTATTTATTATCTTTCTTAGAACCTTTATCTACAACTCATTTAATCGTAGTTCGCTTATTAGATTATCTAGGATATAAACCTGAGCTGGAGTCTTGCACCGAATGTGGGCAAGGTTTAGATAATAATTTAATATTTAGTCCAAACCTAGGTGGATTAATTTGTAGTGAATGTAAAAAGAATTTAACCTTCAAAACTATAAATATTAGTGGGGAAAGCAAGATAGTTTTACAAAAAATGATGGATATGGATTTACTTAAATTTAGTAGAATTAAGATTTCACCTAATGCTTTAAAAGAAATCGATAATATATTAGATGAATATATTACTTACATTTTAGGTAAAAGGTTAAAATCAAAGCAAGTATTAGATACAATATTATAAAAAGATAAAATAACATTTTATAAATAAAAGTCAAATTAAACATATAATATTTTGGTAGGTAATAATTTTCCCAGGAGTGATAAAAAATGGATGAACTAGAGAAAATTGATATAATCAGAGAAAGAGCTAATGTAGGGTACCGTCAGGCAAAGGAAGCACTAGATGCCACAAATGGAGATGTTGTCTCAGCTTTAATTTACCTTGAGGAAAATACAGTTAAAATAGAAGAAGACATCAAGGATAAAAGTAATAAACTATTAGATCAAGTAAAAGAAATACTTAAAAAAGGTAATGTCAATAAAATTAGAATCGTCAAAGATGATAAGGTGATCGTAGAGTTTCCAGCAAATATAGGAGCTGTCGGAGTAGGCTTTGGTTTTTTAAATCCTGCATTAGGTTTGATTGGCATAATTGGAACTGTGGTTGCCCTGGCAAATAAATATTCAATTGAAATAGAAAGACCTAATGGCGAAGTAGAAACTCAAATTATAGATTTAACTAGCGAAAACAAAGATAGTTGATATAAATTTCACTTAAAAGAATGTCGTCTATTTATGGTGGCATTCTTTTTGATTTACCTTAAAAAGTAATTGTGGTAAGATTTCTATAAAGAAAATAAAAGGATGTGAAAGGGTGAATAAAAAAGAAATAAGCAAAGATAATTATAACTTTCTGAAAAAAGAACTAACTTATGCTCAGAAAAAAGAAATAATTTCTGAAAAAGAATTTGAAAATATAATGAATTTGTATGAACAAAAAAATAAGCTTAACTTTATTAAAGTTTTATTAACGGTGGGAGCTTTATTAATAGGTTTAGGTGTTTTATCTTTTATCGCAAGTAATTGGCAAGTTATGAGTAAAGTAAGTAAGTTTTCTGTAATTATCTTCTTTTATTTGGCTATTAACTTTGCGGCATGGAAACTAATGAAAAAAAACAACAAACTAGCTGTGAGTTTAGTTTATGTAGGATGTTTAATATATGGTTCAGGAATTTTTCTCATTGGGCAAATGTTCAATTTTGGAGGTCATTATAGTGACGCCTTTCTTTACTGGTGTATTGGGATATTACCTGTTGGAATTATTTTAAAAGATAAAATTATCTATATATTTGCTCATCTTCTTTCCTTAATTTATTTAAATGGTCAATTTGACTTAGATGGATCACCTTATGTGATATTAACTTTATTAATTGTGTTTTATTATTTTAATAAAGATTTTGGTGAATTTAGTTTTGGAACCTTTTTGAATAATTTAGTTTTATTAAATACAATACTTTATTTTTTGATTAAATATAATATTCATGAATTATATATAGCTGCAATATTTTTCATAATTGGTTTAGTGATGTACCTAAAACCTGTAAAGCTAGACCCGGAAATATTTATTTTACAAGGTAATCTTGTTTTTGGAATAGCAGGATTAATTTTGACTTTTAAAGGTAACTGGAATATTATACCTGAGAGGTATGCTATAACAGCTAGTATTATTTTTGCTCTTTTATATTTAGTATTTTTATTATTTCTAACTAATAAAGGAAATATAATATCTTTAGTATTTATTTGTCTCACAATATTTAGATATTATTTTGATACCTTTTATAATTTCATGCCAAAATCAGCATTTTTCATTATTGGTGGATTAATTTTATTAGGTTTTGGATATCATTTTGAAAAGCTGAGAAAGCGTGGTGCTTTAGATGCATATAAATAAAAAAACATTTATTATTGCTATTTTAATTCCCGCACTTTTCTTAATAAGTTTAACTATAAAACCACTAACAACCATAATGCTAGGGGATGAAATATTATTAGAAACTAGACCTTTTGATCCCAGAGATGTGTTTAGAGGAGATTATGTAAATTTAGGTTATGAGATTGAGGAAATACCCATAGAAAAATTTCCTGTAGCATTGCAAAACAAGGAATTTACAGATACACGACAAGTAAAAAAGGCTACTAATAATGGAACTATTTATGGAGTTTTGAAAATTAAAAATAGTAAAGCTGATATAGCTTATATTAGTTTAGAAAGGCCAAGTGATAAGCCTTATATAAAAGGTAAGATTGTAAACTATTATCAGTTTATTCATTATGATGATAAGATTCCTGAAATCGAAAAAGAACTAATAACTGAGCAAGGACCTGAACCTATCTATATTAACTTTGGATTAGACAAATACTTTGTAGCAGAAAATACAGGAGAAGAACTGGAAAAGAGGGCTCGTGAAGGAAAGGTATTAGCCAAGGTTAAATTATTAAATGGCTACGGAATCTTAACTGACATAAAGTAAGTAATTATACGGAGGAGAAAAGGATGCTGATTGAAGTTTTTGAAATTATAGGTACGATTGCTTTTGCTATATCAGGGGCTTTAGTTGGGATTAATAAAGAATTAGATTATCTAGGTGTAGTAACCTTAGCTGTAACTACAGCCTTAGGTGGAGGAGTCGTAAGGGACGTATTAATTGGGCAAACTCCTCCTACTGCTTTTAGTAGTTCATCTTTTATAATAATGAGTATCGTTTCTGCTATAATTGTTTTTCATTTCCATGATAAATTATTAAAGTTTAGATATCCAATTCAGCTTTCTGATGCTCTTGGTTTAGGTGCGTTCACAACTATCGGGGCAAGTATAGCTATAGCTAATGATTTAACTTCTCCTTTTGTCGTAGCTTTACTAGCTTTAAGTACAGGTGCTGGAGGGGGAATAATAAGGGATGTTTTTGTAAAAGAAATTCCTTTTGTATTTCGTAAAGAAATTTATGGTTCAGCTTCAATTTTAGGCTCTTTAATTTATTTATTATCTTTAAATCTTTTTACGGAAAATTCAGCTATGTATATTTGTTTTACGGTTACATTTTTAGTAAGAGTAGCATCCATGAAATATAATATTAATCTAATGGTAGCTAAAAGAGAAAGTGCATCAGCATCAGTAAAAGAAACGTTATAGATAATAAATTAAAAGGGCTACCGCAGACGAACCAATTAAAGGTCAGTTTGCTAGTAGCCCTTTCAAAATTATTAAATAATATTGACCACAGTTCTAAGCGGAATAAAACTTGCTAACTCAATAACATTATTATTATACATTCGAACGCAACCATTAGAGACAGCTTTACCTATGGAAGAAGGATTATTAGTTCCGTGGATACCGTAGTGAGGCTTACTTAAACCTAACCAGCGAGCACCAAAGGGACCTCCAGGATTAATTGCTTTGTTAACAATAGTAAAAGTTCCTTTTGGTGTTGGAGTAGATGCTTTACCTACCGCAACAGGATAAGATCTATACCAAGCACCATTTTTATGTACGGTAAGTGTACGAGCCGTGGTATTAATTGTTATACTATACATATAATCACCTGTCATGTTTTAGTTTAATGTATAGTATTCTATTTTAAAAAATTGGTGACAAAAAAACTCACAAGTAAATTTTACTTGTGAGTTCAAAAAATTAAACCATGCCTCCATACTGTCTAATAATATTTACACACTCTTCATGATTATTATCAGAGGTGATAACAGTAAGAATAACATTATGATGTCCAACATCATTATAATTATTGTATATACCTACTTCTTGTCCTGTATCACCAACTGAGTTTGTCAGAGTTAAAGAATCCGGGTTAATAGGGTGCGAATATTCATATTCATTTTGTAGGAAAGAATTTTTTATTCTATCTACTTGTGTTTCTTCAGCACCTAAATTTTGCAACATGTTTTTAACCTTTTGGGCAGTTTCTTCTGAGCGAAAATAAGATAATATTGAGGGCATGATGTCACCTCCTGATCTTAGTTTAACCAGGATAGTGGTTTTTATTTATGCAATTTTGTTGCAATTATAAATTTTACAAAATTAAAAATGGTATATGAAATTATGTGAATATTATGGATAAGGTTGACATTAATCTACAGTAATAATTACAATGATAAAAGGCCTATAGTAATTTAATTTAAGGAGGATTTACATGAATAAAGAAATTAAAGCCGGAATGGTAGCAGGTATTCCTCTTTTTATTGGTTTTGTACCCATTGCGATGACTTTTGGGATATTAAGCAAAAATGCAGGGCTCTCTTTTTTAGAGACCACACTTTTCTCAGCTCTTGTTTTTGCTGGGTCAAGTCAATTTATAGCTTTAAGTTTATTTGTAGCGGGAGCGGGACTAGGAAGCATTATCTTAACTACTTTCTTGGTGAATTTTCGTCATTTTTTAATGAGTGCTTCTTTAGCAACAAAATTAGAAGTTAAAAACAAAAAATGGCTACCTATAATTAGTTTTGGAGTAACTGATGAAGCATTTTCTATAACTTCATTTATCGAAGGTAAGCTTTTAAAGGAATACCTCCTACCTATACAAGTTATTTCTTATTTAGGCTGGGTTGGTGGAACTGTTTTAGGCTATTTAATAGGTGGAGTACTACCAGAAATTTTAAGGACAAGCATGGAAGTAGCTCTTTATGCCATGTTTATTGCAATTTTAGTACCTGAGGCTAAAAAATCTAATAAAGCTATAGTCTTAGCTAGTTTATCAGGACTGGTAAATTTTATTTTTGGAAAAATGAAATTTTTACCTCAAGGTTGGAGCATAATTTTTGCAATTATTTTAGTATCTACCTTAGGATTATATTTATTCAAGGAGGAAGTAGTTTCATATGAATAATATCTATTACATAATAATTGGGATGATGGTTGTTACCTATATTCCTAGGTTGCTTCCTTTTTTATTTTTAGAAAAAATCAAATTACCACCAAAAGTACATCGGGTATTAACATTTATTCCTTATACGGCTTTAGGTGCACTGATTATTCCAGGTATATTTACAGCCACACCTTCTATGCCCATAGCTTCGCTCTTAGGAGGAGCATTTGCCCTTGTTTATAGTTGGAATAAAGGAGGCATAATAATACCTGTCATAGGAGCAATACTAACAACATTTCTAGTGCTTTTAATTTAAGGAATTAAACGTTAGTGTTGCACTACATAATATTAATAAATTTATCTGATATAATAAGTTTAATAAAGCATTTTTTGAGGTGGATAAAATGGAGGAAAATGAGCAAAGAAAAATAACAGATTATTTAAGAGATAAATTATCACCTTATTTAATCATAATTTTTGGATCTTTTGCCAAAGAATCTACACATAAAAATAGTGATCTTGATGTCGCCTTTATAAGTGAAAAAAAATTTAGTGATTATGAATTGTTTATGATAGCACAAAGGTTAGCTGATATCATCGGAAGAGAAGTTGACTTAATTGATTTAACAAATGCATCCACCGTTTTTCAAGCTCAAATAATTGGAACAGGCAAAGTAATATATTGTAGTGATGAACAAAAAAGAATGCTTTTTGAACTTACTGCCCTTAAAAAATATACTCGTTTAAATGAAGAAAGAAAGTTTGTTATCGAAAAAATAAAAGAAAGTGGTAGAGTTTATGGAAAGTGATGTTATCTTAAATAAAATTCAAACTATAGAGCGATGTTTAAAAAGAATAGCCGAAGAATATGATAATAACTCTGAAAATCTAAAAAATTATACTAAACAAGATTCGATAATTTTAAATATTCAAAGAGCATGTGAAGCAAGTCTAGATATTGGAATGCATATAATTGCAGAAAAGAAACTAGGTATTCCCCAGACAAGTCGGGATGTTTTTGAAATACTACAAGAAAATAAAATAATAGCTAAAAATATCGCTGATAATCTTAAGGCAATGGTAGGGTTTAGAAATGTTGCTGTTCATGATTATCAAAAACTTAATCTGAAAGTAGTGCAAAAAATTATTGAAAATCATCTTACAGATTTTCAGGAGTATACCAAGCAAATTATTTTAAAAGAGTTTTAAACGTAACTATTACGAGGCAATTATTTTTAATTTTTAACTTAAAGCATACTATTTTACACGATAATTTTCTTTAAAATTAAAGAAAAGGGCTGATTGGAGATATTGTAAATCATCTCCAATCAGCCCTTTAATGTGGTTAAGGATAAAATATTGATTTAAACTTAAGATTTTTATAAATTAAATTTGATAAGTTTTAGACCCTCATCTCTTGCTTCATTATATAATCATCCGCCCCTAATTCTAAACCTAAAACTTTATCAACTATATCTTCTCGTGCTGTTAGCATAATGATGGGAATTTTATAATTATTATTTATTTACAAATTTAAAAACCACTCCTATCAGGAAGCATAAGATCTAAAAGAACAAGATTAGGCATAAAAGTTTTAATTTCCTCTAAACCTTTAGTACCCGTGGTACAATATTTAATATTGTAACCTTCTTTTTTTAACTTATAGCTAAGAATATCCTCAATAGAAACTTCATCTTCAATTATTAATATTTTTTTATTTTCCATATAAATCACCCAACCCTATTATACTTTTAAAATGTTGCCAAGTTATTAATAGTTTTCATTATTTTAAGGAGGTATTCTAAATGGAATTAAAGATTGGTTTAATTCAAATGAAAACGGTAGATTCTAAGGAAGAAAATTTAATGAAGGCAGAAAAAATGATTAAGGAAGCAGTAGGTAAGGGGGCTAACTTTATTGTTTTACCAGAAATGTTTAATTGCCCTTATGAAACGAGTAATTTTATTCATTACGCAGAAGAGGAGCGGGGCAGGACTTGGGGTTTTTTAGCTAAGATTGCTAAAGAAAACAATATTTATCTAGTAGGTGGGTCTATCCCAGAAATAGAAGGGGATAAAACATATAATACTTCATATGTTTTTAATAATACAGGTGCACAAATAGCTAAACATCGTAAAATTCATTTATTTGATATTGATGTGGTAGGAGGGCAAAAATTTAAAGAGTCTGATACCCTAACTTCCGGAAATGATTTAGCTATTTTTGTAACACCTTTTGGTAAAATGGCGGTAATAATTTGTTATGATCTTAGATTTCCTGAACTTTCAAGATTATTAGTCCAAAAAGGGGTAAAACTTATTATTGTGCCAGCTTCTTTTAACATGACTACAGGACCTCTTCACTGGGAATTGTTATTTAGAGCTAGAGCAGTAGATAATCAAGTATATATGATTGGTGCAGCCGGGGCTAGAAATTATGATAGTAGTTACATAGGTTATGGAAATTCCTTGATTGTAGATCCTTTTGGAAAAATTACCGATAAACTAACGGAAAGAGAAGAAATTTTAGTAACAGAAATAGACATAGCTCAAGTAGAAGCGATTAGAAATCAAATTCCGGTTTTAAAACATTTACGCCACGATCTTTATGAATTGATTTATAAGAAATAATAGCATAGAACTCTAGAAGATATTACCTATACAATTTGGATTATTTCAAGTAAAATAGCTTATACTAAGTTAAACGAGAAAAAAGGAGAAAATTAATGAAAAAAGTAACTTTAATAGCAACGGCTGCTTTTGGATTAGAAGCAATAGTAAAAAGAGAAGTACAAAAACTTGGCTATGAAAATGTACGAGTAGAAGATGGAAAGATAATATTTGAAGGAGATTTATTAGCCATAGCTAGAAGTAATTTATGGCTAAGATCGGCTGATAGAGTTAAATTAGTAATTGGAGAATTTAAAGCTACTACGTTTGATGAATTATTTGAAAAGACCAAAGCTCTTCCTTGGGGAGACTGGATTAGCGAAGATGCTGAGTTTCCTGTGAGTGGAAAGTCTATAAAATCTACTTTATATAGCGTACCTGATTGCCAAGCTATTGTGAAAAAGGCTGTAGTAGAAAGCTTAAAAAATAAATATAATGTTTCATGGTTTGATGAAGATGGACCTTTATATAAAATAGAAGTCGCAATTTTAAAAGACATAGTAACCTTAACCATTGATACGAGCGGTGCAGGTCTACATAAAAGAGGTTATCGTGATCATATTGGAACTGCTCCTTTAAAAGAAACTATGGCAGCTGCTCTTATCCAATTATCATATTGGAATCCTGATCGATTATTAGTAGATCCATTATGTGGCTCAGGAACTATACCTATAGAAGCTGCTTTAATTGGAAAAAATATTGCCCCTGGTATGAATAGAAGTTTTGCGAGTGAAGAATGGCCAGTGATTTCTAAAGACATTTGGAGAGAGGCTAGAAAAGAAACACATGATTTAGCTAACTTTGACCGAAAACTACAGATAATTGGAACGGATATTGATGAAGAAGTTCTGAAAGTAGCCAGAAGAAATGCAAGTGAAGCTTTCGTAGAAGACGATATTCATTTTCAAAAGATGCCGGTAAATGAGTGGCGTAGTGCAAAAAAATATGGGGTAATCATTTGTAATCCACCTTATGGAGAACGTTTAAGTGAGGAAAAGGAAATAATAAATCTTTATAAAGAAATGGGCAAGGCATTTAGAGCACATGATTCTTGGTCGTATTACATTATTACTTCATATGAAGAGTTTGAAAAAGCTTTTGGTAAAAGAGCAGACAGAAAAAGAAAATTATATAATGGAAATATAAAAATTGATTATTATCAATATTATGGGCCTCGTCCACCTAAAAGGGATAACGAGAATACAAAAGAGGATGCTAATTAAACTAGCATCCTTCTTTCTCTTCACTTAAAATGGCATAAACCTCATTGTCGTACCAAATCTTTGTAATTTTATCATTTTCAACTAATATTTTTAAATCTTTTACTTTAACTTTAGCCACAAAAGCATTAATTGTAGGTAGGCTTTGATCTATCTTGCAACTAAGTGAATTAGCTAATTTTTCGATTTCTAGATGATTCTGAAGGCAATCATATTGAATAATAACAGGAAGTTTGTGTAAATAATGATTAAGAGATTTGGCGTATTTTTGAAAACAAAATGGCACATATTTTATAGGGCGATATAATTCTAAGATTTTTTTGCGTAATGTTGGACAGAGTTTCGATTTATGGGAACGAATCCATTTAATTTCTTGAAGAATCATACTATCAGTCCTATTCTTAAGTTACCCAATAGTTATTTAATAAAAAGGGTAAAATACTATTTATAATAGAATATGAATAAGATTCCAAATCCGTTCGAAATAATGGATTTAAAGATTATTTTTTATTTAAATCTATATAATCACTGTTATCTTCCGTTTTTTTAGGAAGTAAGTTTCCACAAAAACTACAATAAATAGCTTGATTCATGTTTTTTTCTCCGCATTTAGGACAAATAGGTTTTAATTGTAGTTCATCTAATTTGGCATTAAGTTCATCCAGACCTTCTGTAAGGACATCTATTTCATGACACAGCTTTTCTAAAGTAAAGGTATTAAGATTTTCTTCTCGATATGACTTATAAACGATAGCTCCTAGTTTGGTGTATTTATCTTTCAAGTCAATTTCTAATTGAGTAATCATAATATTTAACCTTGCTATGCCAACTATTTCTTTCGATTTTTGACCTAGAGTATTAGCTTTATCCTCAATAACCTTTTTAGACTTTTGACCAAAATACTCTACGTGATCTCCTAACTTTTCAAAAAAACTCATTTTTCTACCCCCATAAATTATCTTTACTATATTATAGTTAAAATTTTAAAAATGTTTATAAAGAAATGTTGAATTTTTATGCGTAAAAATGTATAATTATACAAAGACGGAGGTGCTTATATGAATATTGATTTAAAAGGTAGAGATTACTTAACCTTAAAAGACTATAGTCCTGATGAAATAAAGTATTTAATAGATTTATCTTTAAATATAAAGCAAAAAGAGAAAAATGGTGAAAGAGATTATCCTTTACAGGGGAAAAGTTTAGCTATGATTTTTCAAAAATCTTCAACTAGAACTCGGGTTTCATTTGAAGTGGGGATGTATCAACTAGGTGGAAATGCCTTGTTTTTAAGTCCAAAGGAACTACAAATGGGTAGAGGAGAAACTATTGGAGATACAGCTCAGGTTTTATCTCGTTTTGTGGATGGTATCATGATCAGAACTTTTGATCAAGCCGAAGTAGAAGAGTTAGCAACATATGCAAGTGTTCCAGTTATTAATGGATTAACTGATTCTTACCATCCTACCCAAGCCTTAGCTGATATGATGACAATTTTAGAACATAAAGGAAAATTAGAAGGAATAAAACTTGCCTATATCGGTGATGGTAACAATATGACCAATTCTTTAATGATTGTAGGAGCAAAGCTAGGCATGGAAGTTAGAGTGGCCACCCCTGTAGGATACGAACCAGAAACAGAGGTGGTAAATTATGCTAAATGTATCGCTGAAGAACAAGGTGGAAATATTATTATTACTAATGACCCTAAAGAGGCAGTAAGGGGTGCGGATGCTTTATATACGGATACTTGGATAAGCATGGGACAAGAAAATGATAGAGAAGAAAAAATAAATCATTTTAAGGGTTTTCAATTAAACAAGGAATTAGTAGAATTAGCTAGTAAGGAAGCGATAATCCTACATTGTTTACCGGCTCATAGAGGAGAAGAAATAACAGATGAAATAATGGACGGACCAAGGTCAGTTGTTTTTGATGAAGCGGAAAACAGACTTCATGCACACAAAGGGATTTTAGCTGCTTTACTATAGGCATTCAATTTTGGGAGGAATATATATGAAAAAGGTAGTTTTAGCTTATTCTGGAGGATTAGACACATCAATAATTATTCCCTGGTTAAAAGAAAATTATGATTGTGAAGTAATTTGTATGGCTGCAGATTTAGGCCAAGGTGAAGAATTAGAACCATTACATGAAAAAGCTATTAAATCAGGTGCAAGTAAATTATATATCGAAGACTTAAAAGAAGAATATGTAAAAGATTATGTTTTCCCAGCTCTTAAGGCCGGATGTATTTATGAACATAAATATCTTTTAGGAACATCTACTGCTCGTCCATTAATTGCAAAGCGCTTAGTTGAAATAGCAGAAAAAGAAGGAGCAGATTATATAGCCCATGGTGCAACTGGAAAAGGTAATGACCAAGTTCGTTTTGAATTAGGAATTAAAGCCTTAAATCCTGATATTAAAATTATCGCTCCTTGGAGAGAGTGGGATATTAAATCTAGAGAAGATGCAGTAGACTATGCGGAAAAAAGAGGAATTCCAGTACCAGTAACGAAAAAACGCCCTTATAGTATGGATAGAAACGTATTCCATTTAAGTCACGAAGGAGCAGACTTAGAAAATCCATGGAATGAGCCTATGGCTGATTTATACATGGTTAGTAAAAATCCAATGGATGCACCAGATGAAGCTGAATATGTTGAAATAGAATTTGAACAAGGTGTACCAGTAGCTATTAATGGAGAAAAATTATCAGCCCTTGCTTTATTAGAAAAGGCTAATGAACTAGCAGCCAAACATGGTGTAGGAATTATAGATATGGTAGAAAACCGTTTAGTAGGTATGAAATCAAGAGGAGTATATGAAACCCCAGGTGGAACATTATTACATAATGCACATCTTGAATTAGAATCCCTAACTCTTGATAGAGATACTCTTCAATATAAGCAAGTAGTATCCATCAAATATTCCCAATTAGTATACGATGGTTTATGGTTTACGACTTTAAGACAATCTCTTGCTGCATTTGTTGACGAAACTCAAAATAATGTAACTGGTACAGTTAGAATCAAATTATATAAAGGACATTGCTTATCAGCTGGAGTTAAATCTCCATATTCTTTATACAATGAAGACTTAGCTACTTTTGGTGAAGAAGAAGTATATAATCAAAAAGATGCAGAAGGATTTATTAATTTATTTGGATTGCCTTTAAAAGTTAATGCAATGATGAAAAAGAATCAAAACAAATAAATGAATAAGCATAAGTTTGGTTAAGTGAGTAGAGTAAAAATAGTTTAAATCTTTAAGTGGAGTAATTATCACTAATTACTCACTCACTTACTAACTTTAGGGAGTGATAAACATGGGCAAATTATGGGGTGGAAGATTTAGCAAAAGTACAGATAAATTAGTAGAGGACTTTCATTCATCTATTTCATTTGATAAGCGCTTATACTATTTTGATATTACAGGTAGTATAGCTCACGCAAGGATGCTTGGGGATACAGGAATAATTCCTAAACAAGATGCAGACTTAATTATTAAAGGTTTAAAAGAAATTATTACAGAAATTGAAAATGGACAAGTAGAATTTGATGTTAGTGCTGAAGACATTCACATGAACGTCGAAGTTCTTTTAACTAAGAAGATTGGTCAAGTAGGTAAAAAATTACATACTGGTCGTAGCCGAAATGACCAAGTAGCTTTAGATGCAAAAATGTATCTAAAAACTGAAATTGAAATTTTAGCAGAAATGTTTAAAGAATTATTAAATACAGTATTGGATTTAAGTAGTGGACATTTGGATACGGTAATGCCTGGATACACTCATTTACAAAGAGCTCAGCCAGTTACCTTTGCTCATCATTTAATGGCTTATTTTCAAATGTTTTCAAGAGATTTAGATAGATTAAGAGATTGCGGCAAAAGGGTTAATATTTTACCTCTAGGCGCAGGGGCATTAGCTGGTACCACATTTCCCATTAATAGAGAACAAGTTAGTGAGGAATTAGGTTTTAGTAGTATAACGTTAAACAGTATGGATTCCGTAAGTGATCGGGATTATGTAATAGAATTTATTAGCTGTGCATCCATGGCTATGATGCATCTAAGCCGCTTTTGTGAAGAAATAATTTTTTGGTCTTCCCAAGAAGTAAGGTTCATTGAATTGGATGATGCTTATAGTACAGGAAGTAGTATAATGCCACAAAAGAAAAATCCAGATGTAGCGGAATTAATTAGAGGAAAAACAGGCAGGGTATATGGAAACCTAATGACAATGCTGACTGTAATGAAAGGCATACCATTAGCTTACAATAAAGATATGCAAGAAGATAAAGAAAGTTTATTTGATTCTATAGATACTTTGAAAAAATGTTTAATTGTTTTTACACCGATGATAGCAACCATGAAAATCAATCGAGCAAATATGTTAAATGCAGCTAAAGGCGGATTTACAAATGCTACTGATTTAGCTGATTATTTAGTTAAAAAAGGATTACCATTTAGAGATGCTCATGAGGTATCAGGAAAACTTGTTGCTTATTGTATTAGTATCTCAAGTGATTTAGATAGCATTCCTTTAGAAAAGTATAAAGAGTTTTCAGATTTAATCGAAGATGATATTTATGAAGCAATTTCAGTATATACCTGCGTAGAAAAAAGAAATGTCATAGGTGGACCTGCTCCAGATCAAGTGAGATATAGTATCCTAAAAGGTAAAGAATATTTAGCAAATAATTAAAAAAAGAGGCTAGTCTTGAAAACAATTTTTTTAGAAATTGCTTTTAAAACAGCCTCTTTTTTCTATGCTTCAGTAGTCCAAGAAGGATTTATAGCTTTAATTAAAGCATCTGCAGCCTCATGTTGATCTGGATAAAGATCGCGTGGAACATTTGGTTTACCAATGGCATTACAAACTTTTAATCTTGCACAAGAATTAAAGTCTCCAAAGCAATAATTATCAGCGTATTTTTTACTTGCGTCTTGGTCCAAAGGTAATTCTAAATTAGCGTAAGGACATTTGGCAGCTTTTTCGCAGGTTGTCATTTTCAAAACCCCTTTTTAATTTATTGTCAGAATAATTATATTATAATATAAAACTATAAAAGTTTAAATAAGCATATGCCAATAATTGCAGTAAATTTATTTAATGAATTAAGATAGGATAAGATAAAGTGCAAATTTTACTGAATTTTAAAAGAGTTTGAAGACAACTGAAATTTTTTTCTATAAATTGTTGACATATTAAATATAAGGTGATAGTATATATAAATGTCAGGTGGCGACATAGCCAAGTGGTAAGGCCGTGGACTGCAAATCCACTACCCCCAGTTCAAATCTGGGTGTCGCCTCCAATTTGCGAGAGTGGCGGAACTGGCAGACGCACAGGACTTAAAATCCTGCGGGACTTAAATCCCGTATCGGTTCGATTCCGATCTTTCGCACCATTTAAAAGTAGATAATATCTACTTTTACTATGCGGGTGTAGCTCAGTGGTAGAGCCCTGGCCTTCCAAGCCAGTCGCGAGGGTCCGATTCCCTTCACCCGCTCCATTAAAATAAACCTTCCAATTTGGAAGGTTTATTTTTTTATATATAAATATAATTAGCACAATTTGTATACATTATTAATATACAAATATTAGGGGTTGAAGAAATGCTAATAATAACAGGTTTATTAACCTTAGGATCATTGCTAATAGCACTAATAATGACATTACAAGTAAAATTTATTGATCCTGTTTTTATAAAAGTATTAAAATTTAATATATATATGATACCATTAATGGTAGCTGCTAATGTATCATTAGGAATGGGATTTATTAAAGGCCAACAGATTTTTAAAAATTTTCCGTTCTTATTATCTGGTCAAACATTTATATATTATATTATGATTCTAATATTTTCCGTAACTATACTAGGAGATAAACTCTCTATTCTAAGAGTACTAATAGCTTATTTATTTATGGTGGTTGGTATATGGATAATAAAAAGTTAAATACTCCAATGGGGGGTGGGAAATTGAGTAATAAGAAAAGATTAAATGAGCAACAGTTAAATATTCTTGAAAGCTTAGAAGGAGTTAATCTAGTAGTAGCTGGACCTGGAACTGGAAAAACAACAACTATTCAATATTATTTATCTAAATTAGTTGAAGTAAAAGGAATTAAGCCTGAAGAAATACTTGCTGTGACATTTACTAATAAAGCTGCCAATGAAATGAAAAACAGAATGAAACAGATGAATATTTTTAATATCAATATATCAACTATTCATTCCTTTGCAGTTAGTTTATTACGGAAATTTTCACCACCAGGATATAATCGTGATTTTTCAATCATTGATGATGGTCAAGGTTATATGATTATAGGAGGACTGATAAAAGAATTATCAATAGGAGAACACCCTAGCTATGTTTTAGAAAGATTGACTCTTTCACGAAATTTAAGAAACAAGGAAATGTTAGAAAAGGATGGCTTGAAGGAACTTTATAATCGTTATATGAAAATATTGATGAATAAAAATCTGATGGATTATGATGGGCTATTAACCTGGAGTCAGTACGTTTTAGCACATAATTGGCAAGCTTTAGAATACTATAATCAAAAAATTAGTCATGTAATTGTCGACGAATTTCAGGATGTAAGCCCAGTTCAATATGATATTTTATATAATTTAGTAAAGAAAAATAACAATTTATTATGTGTAGGGGATTTTGATCAGGCTATATTTTCGTTTCGTGGTTCAGATGTAAGTATAATGCTTAATTTAGAAAAGGATTTTCCAAGTCTTAAAACTTTCTACTTAGAAGAAAATTATCGCTCTACGCAAAGATTAGTAAAAGTAGCAAATAAATTAATTAGAAATAATACTATTCGAAGAGATAAGCAATTACGAAGTACTAGAGAAGTAGGAATAGGACATGCAATTAAAGTCTTTGATTCTGAAAAAGAAGAAGCAAAGTTTATTGCCTCAGTAATTAAAAAAGGAATCCTCGAAGGAATGAAATATTCAGATTTTGCTGTTTTGTACCGAGTTCATCTTGTTAGTAGGACTTTTGAAGAAGTTTTTTCGGCAGCCGCAATACCTTATCAGATTTTGGGTGGCGTGGGTTTTTTTGCGCGAAAAGAGATAATGGAACTTTTAGCATTTTATAAAATCATTCTAGATAAGAATGACAATTCCTCGTTTTTTCAAATTGTATCTTTATTTAAAAGATGTATCGGCATTAATGGAATTGATTATAACAAAGGTATTATTCCAAATTTTATTAAAGAATTAGAAAATGAAGTAAAACTAGAAAAAATATATGACAAAATAATAAATGATACCGGTTATCTTAATTTTTTAAAAAAGGATAAAAGCAGTGAAGGGGAAAGGGTTTTAGATAACGTTGAAGAATTTAGGTCGGTTGTAAATAGTTTTGACAAAAAAAACACAAGCATTGCGGAGTTTCTCCAGTTTATTGATAATACGAAGGTTGAAGAGGATACTAATTCTGTAAAATTAATGACAGTACATACTGCAAAAGGTTTAGAATATAATAATGTTTTTGTAGTAGGTACTGAAAGTTCTTTATTTCCCCATTATAATAGTGAATCAAAGGATGCTATAGAAGAAGAAAGAAGACTTTTTTATGTTGCTATGACAAGGGCAAAAAATCGTCTTGTGATATCTTATCCTAAGACTAAAATTTACAGAGGGAGTACTAAAAAACTAAAACCTTCTCCTTTTATAAATGAAATTGGGAATGGAATTAGTTTTTTTGATGTCTTACATAAGGATAATTTCCTTGAAGTAAAAAAGAAACCCTCTATATCTTTAGTGGATAAGAATAATGTTGTAGAAGGAATGGTTATTAAGCATCCTTTGTTTGGTAAAGGAAAAATCACTTCTATATCTGAAGATCCTTCTAAAGACACTATGGTTGAAGTGAGTTTTTTTAGCGGAGAAACTAAATTGCTCCTTTTAGAATTAGCTGATTTAGAAACTATATAGTTATTTTACTGATTTAATTAAAGGAGAAAGAGTTCCTTTGATTTTAAAACCTGACGGACACATTTTTTCTTTTAATATTTCTTCAGCACTATGATCATCAAAACCAGCATTTCTTACTTTTATTGAGTAAGTACCAGGGGATAAGGAAACTATAAAAATGCCAGAACTAAGTTCACCACGCTGTGAGTAGCCCCAAGTATTTGGTTTAAAAGTGGTGCCGATGTGTTCGTCATTAATATAAAGTTCAAAAAAGTCTCCTGGACATCCTACATCTTCAATAAACAGTTTTAAACTTTGAGGCGAAGTTAAGGTTAATTGCCATTTTTCATGACACCATCCTTTAATGCAGTCGTAAATTTCAACCTCTTGTTCCCAATTACAATCAACCAAAGGTTTAATTGTATCATGTTCAGTAGTATCAATTCTTTTGCAATTATTTTGCATAGTAATACCTCCTTTTAAATAATAGTATTCACTGTTAGGCTATTTCGTACCAATTTATAGACCATATATCATGTAATAGAATATAGTATTTCAGTTTATGCCTTTAGTTGATAATTTATCAAAAAAAAGTTTTTGAAAAAAAGGTAATAATACAATATCATGGATAAAATGAAATGTAAATATAGAATAAAGTTACTACTGGTTGGCAATAATAGAATTAATATCAAGTAAAAATACCTTAGAAGTAAAGAAATAGCATAGAAATATAATATATATGCAGTAAAAAACAAAATACTACAAAAACAAATTTAAATAAGGTTGACCAAATATTTAAATGATGGTAAGATAAATCTTGTCGCCAAGAGGGGATGCCAAACATTTTAAACACATAAATAAATGTTGACACAAACAATTTAAAATGATAAGATAAGTTTTGTCGCCACAACAGGGCGTGAAACAAAAGAAAATATTAGAAGAGTGCTACAAAGCAAGACAAGCACTTAACGCAAGTCTTCTAAACAAGTTGTTCTTTGAAAATCAAACAGTTATAAAGAAACAGACCACAAGTAACAAACGGATAAATAACAAAGCCAAAAGTTGGTTTTGAGCTTGCAGGATATTAATGGAGAGTTTGATCCTGGCTCAGGACGAACGCTGGCGGCATGCCTAACACATGCAAGTCGAACGGACTTTTAGTATTTAGTTTACTAAATACTAAAAGTTAG